>JAOUJR010000265.1 GCA_029883145.1 Nitrospirota bacterium | reverse complement strand
ACTGCGGCGTTTGCGCGGAAATCCCAAGGTTTTTCCTTGAGTGCAGCTATCATTCTATCGACTACGCAAGATTCCTCAATATTCTTCAAGGCATTTACTGCTTCTGCTCTGACATTCAGGTTTTTATCCTTTAATTTATGAATTAATGGATCAATGGCTCGAGAATCCTTCAATTCACCTAGGGCCTTTGCAGCATTCAAGCGGACTTCCCAGTCCTTATCTTTAAGCACAGAAATGAGTGCTTCGACTACCTGAGGGGCCTTTACCTCCTCCAATGCCTTGATTGCATTGATTCTGATTTCAGGGTCTTTATGTCTCAACTTCAAAATTAATTCATTTATGTCTTGCTCTTGTGAAGAAAAACTGAGATAGAAGCAAAAAAAAGAAAGAAATATCGTTATTAAAATCTTGATAATTTTATTTGGTATTTCAAATCTTGGATTACGCATCACACTGCTTTCTTGACCAAAAGCTAATAACGAAGTTTAATCAGCTTTAATTCTTTGCTTAAGACAGGGCCTTCCTCAGAAAGTAAAATTTCTGCCTTCAGAATATAGTCTCCGAACATCACATTTTCAAGATTGAGGTTGAAGATCCCACTCCAGACTTTAGACTCCTTGTTCCAAGATTCTGTCACAAGCTCCCCTGCTATATGCTGGATAAATCTTCCATTTCCCGAAATTTTAAACTGGGGAGAAATATCAATCTTTCCTTGGGGAACAAATACTTGAAGGAAAACAGATGCATCCTGAATTTCCTGGAATCGGTTCGTCACCGCAGGGAAAAATTTCATTTCCCCACACTCCAAGCTTCCCCCTTTATCAGAAAGAGAAAAAGACTTCCTTTCTCCTTCTGGATTCGAAGCTAGAGAACCTAAAACGCAATTGATCATAGCTCCTTGCCTCTCTTCCTCAAAATCCGGAAGAAAAAATGAAGATTCCCAGGTTCCAATTTCTTCTGTCTGCGTATCATAAAGGGCAAAAATAACCCGGTATTCTCTCTGGTCGAATTCAACCTCTGGCCCTGTAAAGTGAAAACAAAAATAATCAGTCGCCTCTATGAGCTCCATAAAAGAAGAGTCTATCTCTAAGGGAATATTCATCTGCCCCCAATATACGCTTACCTCTCTCTTTATATCTTCAACCAATATATGAATATTAAATACCTTAGAGCCATAGGTGACTCCTCTTTCTGAAAACAACTTCTTCACTGGAAGAGCAATGCTCATCCAGGGCTTATATTTATTCGTATCCTTGAAAAAGGGAATGAATTCAGCCTCAAAGGGTAATTTCCTGTATAGTTCAGGATTATAAAAAGCAGAACCAAGAAGGATTTTCAGTTCCTCTTCTTCAGAATAGTCTGTATAACCTTTTCGATAACGCGCGTTAACTCCAGGACGCTTGACCTTTAATTCTATCTCGTGGTACTTATTATCAGGCTTTTTCCTAGGAGGGTAGTAACTCAGTTGATAATAATAATTTAAATCTGTTTCCATGACCTTTCGAAATCGGTCATACTTTTTTGTCCCTCGTAACCAGGCAGCACCTGTATCTTCAGATATCCTCCCTAAATTTTGCACTTCATCTAATCTCTCCTGTTCATTGCTCTTCAGGACCACCAAGTCAGATTCAACAGAAGACGTAAAGAAGTATTTCGTGAATGTACCAATGTCTAAAGTATAGATGGAAATATTTTGAGCATTGGCGTAACGGATTAACTCCTGTAATACCTCGTCACTATTTATAAACTTTTTTCTCTTAAGGATATTAAAGGGATCAAAAACTTTTATGATCCCGAGCTCCTTACGAGAAACGCTTGGGATGCCATCACTAATGAGCATGATCGATTTTCTGCCAGGCAAATTTTTTATCATGTTAGCTACCGCTAAAATTCCTCCGGTTGATATCTCAAATCTTTGTTTCTTTGAGAGTCCATATTCTTGTAGTAAAGCTTCCACTTGCGCATATTCGTCTAGTTTTCTTTGTACTTGTGCTTGCTCTCCTGTGCTTTTAGTCACCATTTCTTGTGCCATCCTCAAGGAATCACGTGACTTATCAACCCATATATCTCCTGCTACTTTCTCAATAGCTCCTCTTATGAGTTCTTCATCTGTGGTAAAAGGCTGTAATATCTCGACTCCCTTCTCTGCATTCAATTGAACAATCATGACTTCATGACCCAGTTCAACCAGAGAGATAAGTTCACTGAATATTTTCTTACTTCCTTGCATGAGGTGTCTCGACCTTGAGTTAACGCCATCTATGACAACAACCAGTTTTTTGGTGGGAGCATCTGGATAAATTTCTCCCTCAGGCTTTTCTTTTAAGGTTACGACTTTTCTTTCTACAAAACTTATGAGCTCTAAGGAATTAATGGGAACTTTCACTCCATCCTCATAGAGTTCCATTTCATCCATCTTTAAGTCAGTGACGAATGTTTCATCCTTTGTGACAATGACATCGACCAGAACTAAGCTGACTTTGACTTCATGCTGTAAGGTATTCTGATCTTTTTTTTCTTGAAGCGATTTTGATTTCAAAACATGAAAATTGGGCTGCATAAAGAATGCCAATACTGCAATAAACAAGAAAATTTTATTTTTCATTCTTGGTTCCCTGCGACTTAATACTTAACTTCTACTTCCACAGTAAAAAATCTATAGTTATCATAGGTAATATGTATTCTTGACTTAATTAAACTTCCCATTCCTGCATCATATTCTTCTTTGAATGTTGTTTGGCTGGGGAATCTGAGGCCATTTTTTATGATCGCATAATCATGTGTGACCGTAATAACTGGCTTTGCACTCCCTCTGCGTTCTTCCTCAACCTGTTCAAAGCCAGCAAGAGATTCCTGTTCTATCTCGATTCTTATAATACTGAAGTCTTCTTTATCAACCCATATTTTTCCGTAATTGGGCTTGTCCTTTATTTTCTGTTTTGGCTTAGCTTCAAGCACCAAAACTTTTCTTCCATATGAAGTCTTTTCTTTTATGACTGTGTAGCTGTACATATCCTGCCAATCGCGGCTGAGAAATCCAACAGGCCCAAATGCCGATCTTTCGGAATAGAAGCGCTTGGTTTTTAATCTGGCATTCTTTTCGTGCTTTTCTTTTCCATTCTCTTCGAGCAGAGTTCTGCTTTCTTCAATCTTATCTTTTTTTTTAATGAGCTGGTAATCGTAGATATAATTATTTACAATTCTTTTAGGACGTGGAAGCAAGACCTGAGACGACAAAGAAGCGCTTCTCTCTGGTGAGGATCTGATGACCATAGTTTTTCCTTGAGGATATTGATAGATCTCTTCCTTAATTTTTTCATAACAGACAAAAAATAGAACCGAGCTTTCTAATTTCTCACAGTATTCAGCACATCTTTTTAGAATCTCTTCTAATCCTGATGGATTTTCGCCTTTCTCATTAGATATGGGCTC
>JAOUJR010000263.1 GCA_029883145.1 Nitrospirota bacterium | reverse complement strand
GAAAAGAATGGACATTGATGACCTGACCTTACTATTTTTTTCTTTCACTGTTTTAAAAGAGCTATTAACATTTACAGAAGAAATCTGCTTGACAATAGGGGAGACATCTGGTAGGATGACGCAGCTTATAATTAGATTTTAATAGCATCATGAAGATGCAAAATTTCCATAGAAAGAGGTAAAGATGAAAAAGAAGACGGTTGTTAAGAAAGTAAAGAAAGTCAAGAAACAGGTAGCCAAGAAGGTGAAGAGTGTAAAGAAAGATGTTGCCAAGAAGGTAAAGGCTGTAAAGAAAAAAGTTGCAAAGCAAGCAAGGGCTGTAAAGAAACTGGTTTAATAAAGAACGTGCGGTTGCATTCTTGCGCTTCAAATTAATGGGGATGTAATAGGTACCTCCTCAATGCTTTTACTGAACAAGGTGTTGCAGTGTATAATGATATCATGATGAACGGAGGGCAACAATAGAAATTAAAATTACATTCCCTGGCAGGAAAAAAGTCAATGCAGAGATAAACGGGATGGTCATTAAGACTGACCAGCCAATTAAATATGGCGGTGAAGGCTCTGCCCCGACTCCTTTTGACCATCTTCTTGCATCGATTGGCACCTGTGCCGGCATCTATGTCCTCAGCTTCTGTGAAGAGCGAAAAATTCCTGCTGAACATATTTCTCTCATTGAACGTCTTGAATATGAGAAAAGAGGAGACAAAGAGGTTCTCGCAAAAATCATTCTTGATGTTGTAGTTCCCCAGGAGTTTCCAGAGAAATATCATAAGGCACTGATTAAAGTAGTCGATCAATGTGCTGTGAAAAAAACCATTATGAACCCGCCTCAATTTGAGATTAGGACTGTAATACAGGGAAATTAAAAACTATTAACTTTTTTGTTGATGTCTTCTATTGCGAAGCTTGTTTGATATTATGCAGGCTGGAGAACCGTCTTTCCTGTAAGTTCATTCATAAGGGTATGAACAGAGACTATTTTATCAACCCTGTACGCATTGCTCCCTACCGTATAGAGAGGTTCTTCCTCGTCAGGGTTATACCCTGAAGAACTCAGTAGGCCGTTACAGATGCAGAAATAACTTTCATTATTCTCTTTTGCAAGGCAGCGGGTAAATTTTCCTTCATCATCTTTAAAGAGCAAATAGCCCTTATTGCAGTGCGGTTTCCTCTTTCTCTGGAGCGCTGAGATAAACATGGGAGATTGCTTAATGACCCTGAAGGGCAAGCCACAGGGAGAAGCCGAATCTTGCGCAATGAGGATGTCTTCTTTCCTTGCATGTATCACAGCCTGCTTATATGCTGGCGTAGCGCTGCTTTCCTCTGTTGCAAGGAACCTTGTTCCCATCTGGACACCGTCAGCTCCCATCTTCAAGAATCTCGCTATATCTTCATGTGTATAAATCCCTCCTGCAACAATTACCGGGAAATCGCCATGTTTTTGAGCAGCTTCTTTTACAGGGGGCAGAAGCGCCTCAAGCATGTTGGACTCGATGTCTATCTGGTCAAACTTAAAACCCAGATGTCCGCCTGCAAGAGGACCCTCAAGTACCACTGCATCCGGCCTATACCCCAATTTCCCCCATTTCTTGCATATTATTTCGAGAGCCCTTGCTGAGGAAACGATAGGAATAAGGGCTGTATCCCCAGGGGGCTGAATAGCCGGAAGCATTGTTGGCAATCCCGCTCCTGAGATAATGGCATCAGCTTTTGCATCAATGGCTCCCCTTACCGAATCATTATAGTCTTTTATGAGGGCAACCATTATGTTTATACCAGCAAAGCCGCCAGCAGCTTTTGCTAATGATATTTCTTCATACACTGCTTCATAGGTGTCAAACTTTCTGCCATTCCTCTTTGAAACGAGTCTGTCGAGACAGGCACTCGAGATGATTCCAAGGCCTCCTTCCCCTGCAACGGCCTTTACAAGGGGGTGGAGCGACACGCCGACGCCCATCCCTCCTTGAATGATAGGAACCCGTATTCTTTTTCCCTTAATAATGAGAGGCGGTAATACTGATTTAGTCTCTAATGTATTGAATGCCGTATTTTGTTTGATTTCATCTTCATGTTTTTTTAGTATTTTAATTGCATCCATATCTCAATCCCTCTTGCGTATTTTAGTCCCTAATATTTATTTTACCCATAGAGCAGATTAAAAGAAAGTAATAATCTTGCAATCTCTGCATAAGGAGCAAGGTTGAATGAAATACTCAAAATAGTGAAAGTGTCCATCCCGTCTCTTTTTATACATTTCTTAACCGGTAATCATCAAACCAACACTCTAAAGTCACTGGACTATCCTTGGCCTCCATTGTCAAGAATAAAGACCTTCTCTTTTATTATTCTTTCACATAATTGTTAAAAAACTGCTGTAGAATATAAAAAGGATCGTGCTGTCTCGTCAGGAAAGGAAGGAATATGTTTTTGAAAGTCGGACATCGTGGTGCAAGGGCATATGAAATTGAGAACACTCTAAAAAGTTATAAAAAGGCTATTGAATTGGGAGCAAATGCTGTTGAACTGGATGTGCGAAAATCACATGACGGTGAATTAATCGTCATTCACGATGATAATTTAAAAAGAGTCTTTGGCAAAGATATTCCGGTAACCCGGATGACATTAAAAGAACTGAAACAACTGACCGGAGATAAGATTCCTACTCTTGATGAGGCGTTGCAATTTATAGACAAGAAGGTCGAAAAAATTCTGGTTGAACTCAAAGAGGTTGGTTACGAAAAAAAAGTTCTCGAAGTCATAAAAAAAGAAAACATACATGAGAGGGTAATTATTGTTTCTTTTCACGAAATAGCACTTGTGAATGTAAGAAAATTAGACGACAACATTGAAACCGGCTTAATCTATGCAAGGCATAAAAACCCGATCAATGCAGCAATGAAACTGAATGCCCAGTATCTTGTTCCTTTATATAGACTGATTCATACCAAAAATATAGAGGATGCCCATAAAAATAATCTCAGGGTAATTGTCTGGACAATAAATACAAAACAGGAAGCGAAACAATACAGAGACAAGGGCGTCGATGGAATCGCGAGTGACAAACCGGATATTCTTTAAAATTGGTCTGTTATGGAGTACACTATCAAAAGACTATTGAATCCTATTTTTCAAAAAATCTTTTGTATTCGCCATACCCTTCTTTCTCAAGATCTTCCGCAGGGATAAAACGGATGGCTGCAGAATTTATGCAATAGCGGAGACCTGTAGGAGCAGGACCATCAGGGAATACATGTCCGAGATGAGAATCGCCATGCTTACTCCTCACCTCTGTTCTTTTCATGAATAAGTTCATGTCTTCTTTTTCCACGATATTTTTTGGTTCGAGCGGTTTTATAAAGCTCGGCCATCCTGTACCGGAATCATACTTGTCATGAGAAATGAACAGCGGCTCTCCTGACACAATATCGACGT
>JAOUJR010000264.1 GCA_029883145.1 Nitrospirota bacterium | reverse complement strand
TTCGCTGTATGTCACTTCTTTGCAGTGCGGGCAGTACCAGAACTCTGCCATATTCTGGGGCCTCATATGTACCCCGAAATCCACAGCATAAGGCGGAGCCTCAAAACCAAAGCTGGGTATTCCCTTCTCCCAGAGGGTTTGTGCGGCGTACATGTCATAATAGGGACCTAACGCAGCGTGATCTCTTCCAAACATGTGGTATGAGATACCCATGTTCTGTCTGATTATTCCATGTAAAAGTGACTCGATGGGGTTTCCATATCTCATATCCCATAGGGTGATAGTCACCAAATGTCTTTTTGGACTCACATAGCCTGCAAGATTTACCATCTCATGAGCTTCAACTATTGCTTCATCTGGATAATCTCCTATCCTTTTAGCCCCAATTATCGCATTGACAACTATGCCATCGCAGGGTTTAGTGTCTCCGATAAATGCAGCGTTCCTCATCAAGGCCTCATGTCCGGTATGGGGGACGTTTCTTGTCTGGTGGGCTATTACCGTTGTCCATCCTCTCTTTTTGAATTCTTCCCTACTCTTAGCAGGTGGATACCAGAACCTATCGAAAGGTTTCCTTAACTTAGGCTCATTTATTATCCTGTACTTGCCTGCCAAAACTATAGGTTTAAACGACGAATATATATTAAAACCTGGATGCTTTGTATCAAAAGGTACTTTTACAACTTCTGGATTCGCTTCAGGAGTTCCAAAGGTTCTGGTAGCTACTTCCACCGGGTTAATCTTGTAGACTTCCTCGATATCAAGCATTGCAAAAGGCTCCCCTTTAAGCCTTATAAGGAGTCTATCTCCTTCGCTGACGCCCAGCTTCTTATATTCCTCCTCGCTAATGTCGAAGAGCATCGGGAAAGGGAAAATCCATCCGCTGAGCAGTCTTCTCTCCTTTAATAATCTCTCGAGCTCTGCCGAGGTCATCGAGCCTTCAACAGGACTAAAGAAACCGTAACATATCGACATTATCTCCCTGTAAACGTTCCTTACAGGCATATCTTTGTACAAGGTTGGTGTAATATCATAAACAGCAGAACAGCCAGCAGCAAGCTTTTTCCCACGCTCTGGATCTCGAACAACCCTGTTAACCAATGCACCACCATGGGGAGGCGGCATACTCTTAATTCTTAATTCCATAATATCCTCCTTCCTTTACTTTTATGACTTACTTTCTAAGACAGCACAAACACTTTTGAATATCTCATCAATATTCTGTACTGACTTCAATAACCTCCTTTCCTTAATAAATAAGGTGATCTTGTAATTAATAGCAAAATCTTAACTTCATTTAAATCCTCGCTTCTCCCCTAAGATTATTTCTTCCCTAATGCAGCACACACCTTGCTAAATATCTCATTAATGTCGCCCAAACCCATGACTGATTTGAGTATCCCTTTTTTCTTGTAATAGCCCATAAGTGGTGCTGTCTGGGCATCATAGACATCAAGCCTTTTTTTAATTGTCTCTTCCTTGTCATCATTTCTCTGAAAAAGCTCACCACCACATTTATCACATACACCCTCTTTCTTTGGTGGAGAAAAATATACATTATACATCTGCTGGCAGCTCTTACACGTCCTTCTTCCTGTCAACCTCTTCATAAGGACATCTTTGTCTACATCAACACTCAAGGCGGTATCAAGAGGAGCTCCCATTTCAGCAAGTACTTTATCTAAGACCTCTGCCTGCGCAGTATTTCTCGGAAAGCCGTCAAGTATATAGCCCTTCTTGCAATCATCTTGAGCAATCCTTTCCTTTACAAGCCCAATGACAACACTGTCAGGCACAAGCTCACCCTTATCCATGTAAGATTTTGCTTCTTTTCCAAGAGGGGTACCGTCTGCAACTGCCTTTCTGAGAATATCACCTGTAGAAATCTGCGGGATACTGTATTTTTCGATGAGCTTCTTTGCCTGGGTTCCCTTACCAGCTCCTGGTGCACCGAGAAGAACAAGTCTCATACTCTACCTCCATCTACTATCTAAATTTGTGCAAAAACAAAAATATTAATGCACTAAATACAAAAATTCAGTTTCTTAATGATAAAACTCAGACGGAAGTTCTACTGTGCTGAAACAGAACACATATAATATAATCATTATGGTGTGTTAAGTCAAATTCATATTTTTGATAAAACGATAAGTTTTACTTATTGGTATGATTCTTAAAAATTATAAAGTTTATAATAGAAATTTTAAAATTTCTACTTGTTTTCATTGAGATATATCTGGAGTTCCCTTAGAGCTCTACCCCTATGACTCAGGGCATCTTTCTCATCATCATACATCTCAGCAAAAGTCCTGTTATGCCCTTCTGGATAAAATAAAGGATCATAACCAAAACCGTTAATGCCCTTTGGCTCTTTCCCTATCCTCCCTTCAACATGCCCAAAAAAGGTTTTTACGTCCCCGTCAGGAGATGCTAAGGCAATACAGCATACAAATCGTGCACCTCTTTTCTCATTTACGATTAAACGCATCTCATAGAGGAGTTTTTCATTATTCTTCCTATCATCTGCATCCTCACCAGCATACCGTGCAGACAGGGTGCCTGGAGCTCCATTCATCACATACACTTCAAGTCCTGAGTCATCCGCAAGTGCACATTTTCCCGTACATTTTGCAATTGCTCCTGCCTTTTTCACGGCATTCTCTTCAAAAGTGGCTCCATCTTCTTTCACTTCAGGACATCCGGGAAAATCATCGAGTGTGAATATCGAAATTGGCAAGCCTTTAACAATCCTTTTTATTTCTTCAATCTTCCTTTTATTTCTTGTTGCAAGGACTATATCCATAGAAGCTCTCCAGCAAAAGTGTAAAAGTTACGTAAAGCTTAGAATAACCAATATCAGATTGCAAGGTACCAAGCGATAAGGCAATCTATAGGCCTGCAAGCTGACAAGCTATAAAGCTCACAAGCTGTAGTGCCCTTGAAAAAATAGGAATCTTCTGTTAGTATTTCAAATGTCTGAGAAATTTACAAGTGCAGACTTACTTCTCAGAATTATAGCAAAAATCCTTGACTTTATCATAATCGTCGCAGTGATGGAGGTGGTACCAAAAGCTGGCTTTTTTGCAGGACTTGCCTATCTTTTGATAGGAGATGGTCTTTTTGACGGAAGAAGCTTAGGGAAAAAACTCATAGGTATAAAAGTTATTTCAGCAGATACAAATAAACCATGCTCTTTTAAGGATTCAATACTCAGAAATAGTACATTCGGTATCGGTTATCTCCTGTATAAGATCCCATGGATTGGATGGATATTTATAGTGATAGTTTCTATTTTTGAATTTATTATTTTGTTTGGAAGTAAAGAGGGGATGCGTCTCGGTGACGAAATCGCAAAAACAAAAGTAGTGAAAATAACAAATACTGACAAAGATACTCTTTCAAGGGGGACCTAATGTTACATAAGATACTCGGATG
>JAOUJR010000262.1 GCA_029883145.1 Nitrospirota bacterium | reverse complement strand
GCTAACACTGAGAGAACTAGGCTCCAGATCTATCTCCCCCTTCAGGTAGGAGCTAGGATTATCTTAGAGGCCTCTAAACTGCTGGAGCCAGCCATAATATCCCAGAGGCCTCAGAATCCTGGAGCCCAGCTACAGTCTTTCCAGGCTCTAGGGAAAGAAATCCGTTTTGGAAGGGGCCTTAAAATTCAGTTATGTGCTATGCCTAGATCTACTAGGGGAAAGGATGGAACTGTAGGGTATGGGGCCAGGGGAAAGAGTACTAGGATCCCCAGGGGAGAACGATTCTACCCTTTCAAGTTAGGGTACACAGTGCAGATAGATCGTTTTGTAAGGATAGATGAACTGTACCGGTTTTTGCAGTGGACACTCCTGTTCGAGAGAAAAGTGAAGTTTCTCACATGGTATGGAGAACTGGGGGCCGTGAAACAAAACAGGAGATGGCTGGAGGATCATCTGGAGCCCCTAGAGAAACTTCTGAAAGATGAAAGGGGCCGTGATGGGAGGAGAAACATAGCCCAGTTCATGTAGGAGGCCTAAGAGCTGAAGTATGGTTTTTGTGGTAGGATCCCTGTGTTCACTCAGTTCTCAGATGAGGGCCTGATCTGTCACTTTCCCTATTGCGATCATCCAGCCTTCAGAGAGAAGTGTAGAGGCTGCTACAGGAGAAACAGAACATGAATAATCCCTGTGGATCCTGTAGGAGAGCCCCCTCATGTACTCTTTCATGTAAGGGGAGTTCTAAACTTACTCACTGTGATCTGAGGATCCCCCCTAAAGATCATAGATGGAAGGGAGGAGAGAGATGAATAGAACTAGGATAGAATGGTGTGATTATTCCTGGGGGCCCATCACTGGCTGTAAACATGGCTGCTGGTACTGTTACGCGAAAAAACTTACTCAGAGATTCCCCAAGAACTTTCCTAATGGATTTGAGCCTACTTTCTATCCTGAGAGGTTAAAGGAGCCCTGGAATCTCAAGAAACCTTCTAAGATTTTTGTGTGCAGTATCTCAGATCTGTTTGGAGCCTGGATCCCTCAGGGCTGGAGAGATCAGGTACTGGAATCTATAGAAAAGTGTCCGGTAAAACATACATTCATACTGCTTACTAAGGCTCCTGAGAACATCCTTAAAACGGTTCGATGGGCCAGATTCCCAGATAATGTATGGGTAGGGGCTACAGTAACTACCTATAATGATATCGCTAAGATAGAGGCGCTGAAACAGGTCTCAGCCAGAATTAAGTTCATCAGTTTTGAGCCTCTCCTAGGGCCTATCATTCATCCAGACAGGCCTGGGGGGATTAAGGATATTTACCTACTCCAGGGGCTCCAGTGGATCATCATAGGGAAACTCACAGGCTCCAGGAAAGTGAAGCTACAGAGATCCTGGGTAATAGATCTCCTAGAAGAGGCCAGATTTTTCAAGATCCCAGTGTTTCTTAAGGATAACTTAGGCTGGAGTGAACAGAGGAGAGAATGGCCAGAATGAGTAGAATATATCATATCTGCTATGATATCACTACCAGCATAGTTAAGGCTGGCTTTCTGGAAGAGATCAGCCTTAATGAAATCTCTAAGATTCTAAGGCTGAAGAGAGGGGGAGATCCCAGAACCATAAGAAACTGGCTTAGGAACCTAACATCCCTGGGGTTCCTGATCCCTAGAAACAGATCAGTGTTTAAAATCAATTTTGAGAGGTATCCTGAACTGTTACCTATGGCCCTGAAAGGAGATTCACAGAAGAAACTACTGTGATAAGTCTATTGGAGATGAGAAATCAGAGAAAAGGAATCTGTGAGTGAGTGTGTGTGCATGGATCAGATCTATAGTATGATTAGGGGAGAGGCTATTCCAGGGGATAGGTATGGTAACAAACAGAGGATAGAGAGAATGTTTAGGCTTACACACACGCACACACACAAACTAATTAACACTGTTATAGGGGGAATCTGATGAGTAAACTCCCTGAAACCGTTATCCTATGCTTAGTGGTTCTCTATGGGCTCATGGGCTGGATCTACTTTATGAGCCCTGAGTATGGGCCCCTCTACGCGCTGGGGATCTGGCTCTGGGGCTACCTGGGGATGCTTCTGTACAGCCATCTGTACAATAGGAGAGTACAGGAGGAGGAAGGATCTGGATGAGCCCTTATATGTACATGACAAAAAGGAGAGGGAAAGACGTTATTGTTATTGATTCCAGGCCTCCTCCTAGAATCAGGAGAGCTGAGGCCAGGCTCCAGAAGAGACTGAGAGAATCCTATGAGGCTTATGGTTCACTGAGAAACATAAGAAGGGATCAGAAGAATGGAAACAACCATAGTTAAGAAACTGCTGAAAGACTATCCCCTTAATCAGTGGCTAGAGGCTGCTGATGGCTGCCAGTACTGTAAGAAGGCCTACCAGGTTCGAGTAACCTGGGTAGATGAATCTGGAAACTATGGAGATCTCGAGATCAAGGAGCAGCATGAAAAGAGCTGTATCGAACAGTTTGAGCCTGAGAGCCATAGCCCCAGATGGGATACTGCTGGCTGGGAGTTCACAGAGAAAGAAGTAACTATTCTGGAACATACTTTCAGGCCTATTAAACTCAGAATGAATGTAGGGCCCTGTGTCCACTGCTGGAAACTGGTAGTAGGAATTCCTCTCATCCTGTTCATAGATGAGGGGAAAGGAGGAGAGATAGATCTCTGTTTCTCCTGTGCAGAAAAGTTAGGAGTTTTAGATCAACTGAAAAAGAAGGGAGATAGATGAAAGCAGAAATCGGAACCTTATGTTACTTCTGTAAATGTTCTATGAACAGATCCACTAAGCCCAGGATGATATTTGATCTGGAGAAAGAGGAACTGCTGGGGCTGGCTCATTCAGGCTGCACTAACAAAAAGGGCTTAGAATGGTACACTACTAAGGCTATCAAATGGGGAGAAGAAACTCCCTCTACTGAAATCGTTAGTTTTGGCTGTAGAATAGCCAGAGCACTTAAGATTCAGAGTAAAGGGCCTGATTCTGTAGAGTTCTATGTTAGAATGTTACTCTATAAGTGTCTATGGAAAACTGGAACTGTAGATGAATGTTTGAACCTGAAGGATGTTAGAATATTTCTGGATCACTGGGTTAATGGGCCTTTAAACATGGATCCAGAGAAAGCAGATCGTATAAAGAGAATTTTGAGAACTGAACTGGGAAAGGGGGGATAAGATGAGAAGAAGAAAAGTACTCTTTCTGCTGGCCCTGGCCATGTCTCTGATTACAGTGGCCTCAGGAACTACATATTACAGCCTCTACTATCCTGGCTCTGCTGATGTTCCAGAGAACCCTGAACTCACAGTGTACTTGGATTCTGTGCTCTGGGCTAATACTACTGCTATAGCCTGGGGATCCGTGAATCCAGGCCAGAACTACGCGAAAAACCTAACAGTAGTGAATACTGGAAACACT
>JAOUJR010000259.1 GCA_029883145.1 Nitrospirota bacterium | reverse complement strand
ATCTTCCCCATCAGGGCATTTGCCCACAGTAAATCGGTCACTTTTACTTTCATTTCCTTCGGAATCATCAGGATAAGTTTTACACCAAGGTCTGAGAGTGCTTTCCAGCTCTCTGCCTTTTTTTCAGAGATACTTTCAACTGTTTCAACCTCAAGGATGGCAAGCACCATTCCATGATTGCCGAGGATCATATCGGGATAATTACCTTTATATTCTACTTTTTTTTCTCCTTCCCTGTTCACGCTTATCTCTTTATAGTCTCTTGAGAGCCGCCTTTTTACTTGCTTAAGTATTATCTCGTGTATAAGATTTCCGTATTCCATACTGCCTTTACCTTAATATAGACAGAGGATGCATTGCAATGCCTTTTCCATGATAATTGGTACTTTGTCCTCCATAACTATAACATTCACTCCTTACCAATATCAGTTCTATAGCGTATCCCCTCAAACTGGATTAGTTCTATATTTTTATAAGCCACAGTCCTCGCTTCCAGCAAGGTCTTCCCCTTTCCAACCACATGGAGCACCCTTCCTCCGTCAGTAACCAGACCTTTTTTTTCTAACATGTTTACACCAGCAAAAAATATTTTACAGTTATTGTCTTCTACGTTTTCAATTCCTGAAATGGCATACCCTTTGCCATAACGACCAGGATAACCGGGGTACCATCCCTTACTTCTTCCATCTTTCATCTGTCTGGTTCTTCCCTGTGCTGCCACGACATCAAGGAAGTAATCAGAGCTCCATTCTACTTTCTTCTCACTCAGAACTCCTTTGATAATCTGTAAGCTAATATCACTCAGAGGAGTTTTCAATCGCGGAAGTATCACCTCGGCCTCTGGGTCACCGAGACGGACATTCGCCTCAAGAAGGTTGGGAGTATCTTCCACTAACATCAATCCCATATACAGTATCCCTTTGTAGGGAATACCTTCTTTTGCGGTGAATCCCCTGATAAGGGGCAGCGCCACCTTATCGCAGACAAGACGGGTGAGCTTTTCACCTTCGAGACGGTGAGGAGAATAGCCACCCATCCCACCGGTATTCGATCCTTCATCGTTATCATAGGCCCTCTTATAATCCTGGGCAACTGGCATCGGTACTATTGATTCACCATCAGTGAAGACAAAAAAGGATATTTCTGCTCCATAGAGCCTCTTTTCGATCACTACGGTGTTTCCAGAATCTCCAAAGATTTTCTCAATCATCAAACGATCAATGGCCTGAAAGGCCTCTTCATTAGTTAAACACACAATCGAACCTTTGCCCTGAGCAAGGCCATCGGCTTTCACCACTACAGGATATTTCACATATGCAACATAATCCTTTGCTTTTTGCGGGTCCTCAAAAACCTCAAACTCTGCTACTGGCACGCCTATTTCTCTGCACAATAATTTTGTATAGGCTTTGCTTCCCTCAAGAATGCTTGCTCTCTTGATTGGTCCAACAACAGGTATCTTTTCCTCCAAAAGTATGTTAACAATCCCCCTTGTCAATGGACTTTCAGGACCAATAAAGACGAGGTCAACCTTTTCCTTCTTTGCCAGTTCTAAAATCTCTTCATCTGTCCTCGCATTCTCACATCGAACCTCTCGAGCAATGCCTGCATTCCCGGGTGTACAGATTACCTCCTTTACCCCCGAATCATTCTTAAACTGCCATGCTATCGCGTGGCCTCGACCTCCACTGTCAACAACCAGAACCTTCATTTATATTTTTCCTCCAAAATAGAAATAGAGGCAACAAAATGTAGTAAAACTTAGAAGACTACAGTTTCGGTCTTGGCAGTAAGCCTGCCTTTTCTACAATAACAGGCACTATGTCTTCCCAGGCAACAGCCATGATATGAATGCCGTGGACACCATCTATTTTTTTGAGTTGTTCGATGATCTCCAGTGCTATCTTTACCCCTTCTCCCTTGACATCCTTGGACTTCTCCATACGGGTTACTATCTCATCAGGCACACTAAGTCCAGAGACATTATCCCTCATATAGCGCGCCATTCCTACAGACTTTATGGGTATTACACCTGCAAGAATGTGAACCTGTTTGTCCAATCCCTGATCTCTCACCATCTCCATCCACCTGGTAAACTTACCGACATCAAAGACAGCCTGTGTTTGAATAAAGTCTGCACCAGCCCTTACCTTTTTTGCAAGTCTCATAACCCTGTACTCAAAGGGATCGGCAAATGGATTTTCAACCGCCCCAATAAACAGCTGAACTTCGCCGGATATTCCATCGCCGCACAGAAATTTTTTCTCGTCTCTCATGGTCTTAAGGGTCTGAACAAGCTGCATAGAATCAATATCATAGACGCCTTTAGCAGTCGGGTGATTGCCAAATCTTTGGTGGTCACCAGAGAGACAGAGTACATTTCTTATTCCTAAGGCAACCGCACCCAGGATGTCACTTTGAATAGCGATCCGATTTCGGTCTCTTACCACCATCTGCATTACGGGGTCAATCCCCATCTCTTTTAGGAGGAGACAGCCGCTCCAACTTGACATACGAACGATGGCTGTCTGATTGTCCGTTACATTTAGAGCATCACAATAAAATTTGAGGAGTTCTCCTTTCCTCCGGATAACATCTGCTGAAGTCCCTTTAGGGGGGCCTGCTTCAGCAGTTACTGCGAAATATCCCTCTTTGAGAACCTTTTCCAGATTACTTCCCGCTTTCATAATATATTAACCCCTTTGAGTTGATGACCTATCTCTTTAAGCTTAGGTCCCAGTTTTTAGGACGTAAAATCTCCTCCAGCTTATGAAGAGATCCAATTTTAGAATGTCGCTCAATAATGAGATGCCAGGCACAGGGCAAGTCTGGCGAGATCTCACATTTACCTTCTTGAGACCCACCACATGGGCCATTGAGCAAGCCTTTAGCACATCTCGCTATCGGACAGATACCTCCGGTAAATTCCAGAACACAATCGCCGCACTCCATGCACCTTTCAGCCTGCTTCCACTCAGCATGGCCGCAAGAAATGGTATTGCAGCCAGGATGAATTACCTTATGAGTAGAAGAAGCTACTGTCTGAATCCCTGCACCGCAAGTCATCACCAGAATAGAGTCAGCAGATTCTATAGCCTCGGCATTGGCTGCCAGTTTCATTCTGGTTAATGCCTCATTGCATACCATATCAATGAGGGAGAATCCACTGATAGCCCTGCCCTCTTCTTCCAGTCTCTTTTTAATATCCAAAACCTGCTTCTCACCTCCGCTTTCACACCCATCTGCACAACCTTTGCAGCCTATCAAAAAAATAACCCTGTCTTTCGATACGTAATCCAATATTTCTTCAAAAGGTTTCTGTTCTGAAATAAGCATTCTAAATTACCACCTTCTTTAAATTACATTTTTATACAATGTACAGCACAGGCTATACAAGGATCAAATGATCGGACTATTCTTACTACCTCAAAAGGATTGG
>JAOUJR010000260.1 GCA_029883145.1 Nitrospirota bacterium | reverse complement strand
CAATACAAGACACAGGCAAGTACATAGAGATTCGACGAAAACAGGAAGACGGCTCTTGGCTTATTGCAGTAGACATATTTAACTCAGACCTATCGCTTCCTCCGCCACCAGAAAAGGAGTAACAGCATAAGCTGACTTATTAAAATCCATTCTAATTTTCTAGGAGGGGTAACATGAAAAAACTCTGTATGATTTTACCTTTGGCTCTGATTCTATGCTTTATGGTCGGCTGCCAGGACAAGGAGGCGATGGCAGAGCTGGAAGCGATGAAAGCCCAGGCTGCGCTTGAGGAGCAGAATAAGGAGATAGTCCGGCAACTTTATGAAGAATGGGATAAACAAAATTTCAATATCAATGATGAGCTTCTTGCTCCTGAAATCCAAGTCCACATGCCGGGAAGTTTTGAGCCACTCAACCTAGATGAGCTAAAACATGTTGTATCCTTATTTTTTGGAGCTTTCCCCAACTTAACTCATACAATTGATGACTTGATAGCCGAAGGTAATAAGGTGGTTGCCAGAATTACTTTGCGAATGACTCATAAGGGAGAACTCATGGGCATAGCTCCTACAGGAAATGATGTTGCTTTTGGAGATCTAGTAATAATGCGTATCGAAGAGGGCAAGATCGTTGAGCTCTGGGCACAGCTAGATTACTTATGGATGTACCAGCAACTCGGCATGGAGCTTAAGCCGAAGGAAGAGAAATAGATACTTATTCCTTAAGCTGAATGTGATTTGTCACCCCTTGTCAGTTCTTGTGTTGGTCAGTCCAAATTTAGGCCAAAATAAGCTAAATTACAGAATATAGGCCAATTTTAAATTTCCCATTTATCCCCATTTTTTAGCTCATTATGGAATGTGACACTACCAAAATCATGTTAAAAACGGGTGCTTCATCCCGCGATTTTCGGATAATAACGGGAAATTATTTTTTTGAAAGTTATCAGGGTAGGTTGTTTACATAATAGTTCTTCTACGACATCCTTTTTATTATCAACAACCTACATAAAGAACTTAACAAATATATGAAGATGCTTATCTTTGGCTCTCAGAGCTTCATACCAAGTCATTCTTAATAGAAACCGAATAAAGAGAAGAGCATCCCAGAGAACTAACCTTACCGAGGACTACCGAGGCTTACAAATAAATTGAGATGAATATCCAGGCTGTAAGGACTAATATAAGGAAAGGCAATCAGGGGTTATACCGTAAACTGCAACCTAATCTTCTGCCTCTATTCCTAGAGAAAAAATCAGTTCATTCCAATTTCCGTGACGATAGACCCGTTCTTTATTATTCCACTGCCTTATACTATTACCTCTTAAGATAACATATAAAAAACAGACCTTCATTACAAAAATAAAGAGCTTAGAAAGCTAATTCAGAGCTATAACATCCTAAAAATGGAGTGTAAAATAACCTAAACCTAATTGGTGTAAAAATGAGAGGGAGATAAGACCTATATACCTACGGAATGGTTAAATATTGGTATGGGAGATTCATAAAGCTATGGTGATTACCTGGGATATAAGGCAGTGTGTCTTCAACCAGACCTGTTCAAAATGCTCTCTGACATTTCCATAGGAAAAAAGGCTGATTTGCTTCATCCAGATTTTAGATTGTATCGTTATCCGTATTGAGAGACTTAATGTACTGTTAAAAATATTCTGGAAACTCATCTTTGAGAGTTTTAAGAACTTCGTGAGTGATCTGCCTAATACAAACTAATTCTGGTCTATTCTTAAGAGGACTATCAATTCCTCCTTTTACAGCTCTCCATGCCATTGAATTGAATCTTGAGAGCAAAGCATACTTTTCGTCAAGGCTTGGGTCTATATGTGCTCCTCCATCCTGATTTGCCACATAAAGAACTAGTTCTTTCCTCGTAAACTCACTTCGGGGCTTATCTCTAATGACTATTTTGCTCCACCATCTATCAAACGGAACTTTTCTGTTCAATCTTTCTGGAGGAATATCATCAAGACCAGCAAGGTACTCTGCACCTTTAGGTGATAGTCTTATTAATGCCAAACCTATATCTGTCAATACATTTCTTGGGTCTAAATCACGGGCAGTATCATAAAACAAGATATTCTTTTTATCTAATTGACTCAATAATGATTTTGACTGTTTGGTGTCATGGAGTAGGATTCGAATAGCAACAGCCATCCTAATAGCCTCCGTTTCATATTCATTATCATAAGATTGATCCGAACTACTCAGAAAATTAATTTGATATTTTAGATGTTCTAATAAATCTTTTTTTGTTTGAGGAACTTTCATCATAAGCCCCCTCTCTTTATATAATAAAATAAAAGCAGTCTGTTCTCAACCAGACCTATTAAAATTGCTCTTTGACAGTTCCACAAGAGAATAGGCTGATTTGCTTTATCCAGATTCTTGATTCTATCGTTATCCATATAGGAAGTGATAATTCAATATAAAGTCTTCGTAACTTTATCTACTCCGTCTATTAATTCATTTACTTCTTCTTCAGTCGGTTCTCTATCTTTTTTATGACAACAGAGATTTCTTAAATCCGCCAACCTTTGAATAAACCTCCAGTTTGGAATATCTAATATTTCACTTTCTTTTAACTTTTCTATGAAATCATTAATAGTCGGATTCTTTTTCCGTATAGAGACCTTATGATTTGTACAAACCTGGGCAAGATGCTTTTCTATGACAACTCCAGCAACCGTACCAGAAGCTCTAAGAAATCCCTTTTTACACAGCTCTCCTCTGCCAATCATCTCCTCAAAGGAAGGATACAAACGATCCTCGTCCAACCCCAGCATCTCTCCAGTGGCCAGGGTATTCTGATAATCCTAGGAAAAGCAGCCAGCAGCTAGCTTGGCTTTGCCGTCCATGACAATCGGCTTGCAGTGCACGTCACCGATGAAGGCTCCCTGGCCGCCTCCAACCATGCCGTATTTAAGATTGAATATTTTTTTGCCCGATGCGCTACCTTCGATCATAGGCATACCTTCTTCCTGATTTCAGAGGATTTTTCCAAATGCAGGTATATACTAATCCAAACTGTTTCTTATGTATGAAAATTAGACAGCTTAGATTATGCTTTTCTCACATTTCTTCAGGAGCTCTTTCCTAAACCACTGAATATAATAAAGATACCAGGCCCGAAATCTTAACTCTATTCTGGCATCTATCCTGCAATAGATAGAAATGCGGCGTGAATAAGATTTTGGTTATGGCAAAAACCTGAAAAGCCGGGACCGGGCTTTCAGAAGAATCCAAGGAATGCTGAGCCCATGAAGATAAGAAGCATAAAGATCCTGATAGTGTTTCTTGTTTCCCTTGTGTCATTCTCGTGCATGTCTCAAAAGTACCATGGGACACTCACTTGGGATGATTATATTCACAAATTCAGGAATGAGCCCTATATCCTCAGGTTGGATGTCGAAGACAGCAGCCTT
>JAOUJR010000261.1 GCA_029883145.1 Nitrospirota bacterium | reverse complement strand
GGATGAATTAGTAAAGTCTAATTTAAGGCTGGTAGTAAGTATGGCAAAAAAGTATACCAATCGGGGGTTGCAATTCTTGGATTTGATCCAAGAGGGAAATATAGTGTTAACAACAATGAAAAGATCCCCCCTTTCAGCAATGGAGAGTTCCCCCCTTTTATAGTTAAAAATCCAGTCAGGACGCAATATCACATTTTGCCAGGGCCCTTTGAGAAACAGATAAGTCCCTGGACATAAGCGAAGTCCAACCTGTAAATCGTCTTACCTTACTCGATAGCTATCCCCTTTGATTTGTACCAGCACTCCATGATGAACCAGGCGATCAATGAGGGCAGAAGCAAGGGTATTATCATTGTTCAGGATTTCTCCCCAATTCCTGAAGGCCCGATTAGTAGTAATCACTATAGAGCCACATTCATAACGATTGGAGATGACCTGAAACAAGAGTTCAGCACCCTGCTTATCCACTGGTAGATAGCCAAGCTCGTCAATGATCAGCAGCTGGGGTGAGGTAAAAAGCTTCATGGCCTTTAAGAAAGAGTGATCTGCTAGTGAGGCAGAAAGCACATTTATAAGATTCATAGCAGTGGTAAAGTAAGTTTTTATTTCATTAAGGCAGGCATGGTATCCTAATGACAACACCAAATGAGTCTTTCCCGTGCCTGGTGGGCCTAAAAAGATGGCGTTGCCCTTTTCTTTGATGAAGTGGAGGTCAAAGAGTCCCATCACGTGGGACTTGTTAATGGATTTGGGGAAGGAGAAATTAAAGGCGTCGATGGTTTTGAGGACGGGGAACCTGGCCTGAACAATACGGGTTTTGGTCAGCCTCTCCTTACGAGAGGCGATTTCCTGAGAGGCAAGGAGATAAAGGATATCCAGAGGGGAAAGATTCTCCCTTTGGGCTTTCTTTAAGCTCTCCTCTAAGAGATCAGCCATAGTTTTGAGTTTTAGGGTTAAAAGTAAATCTCTAACTTTCTCTATCTTCATGATCTGTATCCTTTTCCTTAAAGTGGTTATCATAGATTACAAGGTCTCTTTCTTCTACAAAGGTGGAGCGGATAAGTTCAGGATTGACTTTAGAGCAAGGAGGTCCGGTTGATTCAGGCAGAGAACGTTTTCTCCGATTCTGGAGGATAATATTAGAGAGATATTCATGACCAAAGGCCTGATAGTTAAGGGCATGCTCTATAGCAGAGAGCACCTCAGTTTTTCCATAGAGTTCTATCAAGGAAGTGATCTTCTTAAGTTGGTGAGGGAGGTTTAGAGTGGTCTTGGCCATTCCTTCAAAATAGAGGCGGGCTCTTTGACCTAAGGCAAAAAAGGTATCCCTTTGCCTAAAGTAGATGGCATGAGGCCTTGAGGCGAGAAGGCCTTTATAGTGATTGAGATCTTCTATGAGTGTATGCTTTTGGTAACAGCGTGTATGTTGTGCAATCAGCCTGTCTTTTTCATAGACATAGACAAAGGTATCATCTGCCTTCAAGGTAAGCTGGCATCTGGCATAGGCAAAGGGCACACTGTAGCTGTTGGTCTCAAATCTCACCAGACATTGGGAGGTACTTTTTACACCACAGACAAGCCTGGTATCATAGGATGTTTGGGGTAAGGGGATAAGGAGGGGTTTTTCTCGCTCAAAGAGATCAATGGGTCTTTTTTTGGTGGTGCCATGTATCCTGCAATTTGCACTATGGTCTCTCCAAAGCTCTGCCTGATTATTACAATCAGCAAGTGAGCTAAAGCTTCTTCCCCCAAGGAAGTTTCTTTTTACATACCGGATGCCTATCTCCACTCTGCCCTTTTCATGGGGGCTTTTTAGATTACAGGCTACGGGGTCAAACAGATAATGGGAAGAGAAGTCTAAGAATCGAGGGTTAAACTGAATGGCAGAACCTATATGGCTCAGTACTACTGATTTAAGGTTATCATACCGGACGCTCTTAGGAACACCACAGAAGAAATTAAATGCCCTGAGGTGTCCAGTCATAAAATGCTCCATGCTCTGAGAGGGAAAGAATTGAAGATAAAGCATTCTGCTAAAGGAGAGTACCATGAGAAAACAATAGACCCTCTTATGAGCAATAACTCCTGCATAGCCCCAATCTACCTGGGCCTCCTCACCAGGGAGGGTGTGGATAGTAAGATAAGCCTTAGGAGATTTACGAATGCTCCTTAGATAGTTTCTTAAGATGCCTATTCCCCCAGCATAATCTAACCTCTTCAATTCTTCATAGATGCGCACAGCACTGAGAGTGGGATATGCCTTTAAAAGCTCCTCTATCTTTGGTTGAAAGCTATCAAGCTTTGAGGCTCCTTTTTGAGCACGATTAAGGGAGAAGTTCTCTTTCTTTAGGGCATTGCGCACCGTCTTGGGGTCTAAGCCCAGTTTTCTGGCAATAGCCTTCTTAGGAAGCTTTTCTACCAAGAACAGATGTCTTATATAAGCCCAAGTCTCTATATTCATTTGAGCACCTCCTTCATCTTTTGGATATAACCAAGCTTTCTCTTAAACCCTCTCTTCTCCACCTCATCCTCTCTTAGAGTAAGTGGTCTTTTGGGAAGGGAAAGCACCTGGTAGAGGGGAGGATCATAGGCCACAAGTGACCTTGAGATCAGAGCTTCCCTTGCCCTTCCCAAAGAGAAAAGATCAATCTTTAAGAGGCTGCAGATGCGGTCATCATGATAGAAACTGATCCCATTTCTATCAGACACTGAGATAAGAAAGAAATAGAGAAGGATCTCCAGGGTAGAGAGCTCTCTTATAAAACCTGAAGTGACAAATCGGTGGTCAATCCAGCTAAATGAACCTTCAATCTTCCTTACCCTTTTAGAATTAATGGGCCTTTTGCAGTACATGTTTCATCACCCCCTTTCTCTGGATGCTGCTATTTTCTCTTATCCTGCATGATTTGTCTATCTGGGCTTGTATATCAAGACAGGGCAGTGTGCTAAAAAGTAGAGTAGATTCAAGGGGTTTAAGGGGCATCTGAACTTGTCTATCAAGATGGTAAAAGCCCCATAATATCTCTGTAATTTCAGGTAGTTGCCTCCTTATCTGGGCTTGTATATCAAGATTAAGCCTTCTCTTCCTATCCCTGATTCTCTGGGCTATTCTGTTCTTTTCCACATACTCTGGGTGCTCTTCTCGATATCGCTTTAGATAAGTGGGATGTGAGCAAAGCCACTCCTTTAGCCGAAAATAGTAGCCTTTATAATAATCGGGATTCTTACGTCTCCAGGCAGCATTATTTTCTGCCTTGAGGGCCTTTTTACAAGATGGGCTCCCACAGATCTTATGACGCTTACCAACCTTAGGATTAGGCATAAAGAAAGTTTCACAATATTTGCATTTTCTCTTTTTCATCTTGATCCCCTTTCCATTTAGATTTGAATAAAACAAATCATAGGAATCACAGGATCAAGATAAATAAAAGGAATGAAA
>JAOUJR010000258.1 GCA_029883145.1 Nitrospirota bacterium | reverse complement strand
GAAGCGGCCTTTAATCTCCGCAACTTTTCTCTTGAATATTTCTCTATCGCAGCTTTATCGTTACTGTTAAGGTTTGAGAATCTGATTCCGTAATGGTAAGTATCAAATTCGAATCTCTTTTCAACAACTCTGACAATCTCTGCTTCAGTTAAAAAATGCAGAGAATTCGGGAGAAAAAAAGAACATATGATAGTGTCTCCTTGGTCAATGATTCTATCCGTATGAAATAACATACCTGAGGCACTTATATTTTCTGAGATACACAAGAAAGGCCTATCTTTGTATTTCCCGTGAACTTTAATGGCTATAGGTGCTCTTAAAGCCCCCCTTTGAGCGATAGTGAGGAGTTGATGGGCTTTCTCAAATAAGGTTGAAAGATTTAACGGTTCATACAGGAATGCATTAGCCCTGCACCGTAATTGTCTTTCAATATGAAATTTGCTGCTTGAGCAAACCATGACTATAGAAACCCTTTGTAATATTGCATCGTTTCTGATAAGAGAACAGAGAGTTTCGCCGTCCATTTGCGGTGTGTCAAGATGAGTGATGATAAGATCAACCTTTTCTTTTTTATGGATAGAAAGAGCTTTTTCGTTTGAAGATGAGGTGAATATTCTTATATTTTCTCTATTAAAAAAACTTTCCTCTTTTTCAATTACTGATTTTATATCATCTGCGATAAGTATTTTTTTCATGTGTTCCATGCAAAAATGCTCGTTTTAGCCGCCGGAGCGTTTTGGTCTGTAGCCCATCTTCTCCAATGTTGCCATGAGTATATCACAGTGGTCGCCCTGAATTTCGAGTGTGGTATCCTTGACCGTACCACCTGTGCCGAGCTTCACCTTCAATTGTTTGAGGAGAACCTCCCGCTCCTTCCCCGGCATCTGGAGTCCTTCGATAACGGTGACAGACTTCCCTCCCCTGCTTTTCCTGTCAAGACGGACTATCACTTTCTGCTCAGCAGGACGCACGCTTGCACGGAGAGCCTTTTCAACATGCTTCTCCTTCCGGGGAACAGCCTGGTCTGTGGAGTAGATTAATTTCGATTTTTCTTCGGGCATGGTTTAATTTTAGCATGGGTATTGTGCTTTTTCACTGTTTATCATTTTGCTTCAGGCTTCAGAGCTTTTGAACTTCTGGCTTTGGCACTATGGCACTTCCGTACTATGGCACTTTTCAATTTTTTAGAGAGAGATTGATTTTTGAAAATAATTACAATATAATTACATTAGCGATTAAATTCAAGAGGTGTCAGATGAAAGTAAGCATCGTAACAATCGGTAATTCAAAAGGGGTAAGAATTCCAAAGTCTATTCTGGAGCAGTGTAATTTTAATAATGAGGCTGAACTTGAAGTGGAGAATAAAAAAATAGTGATAAGACCGGTGAAGAAAAAGATTAGAGAAGGATGGGACAAGGCATTCAAAGTAATGCATGAACGCAAAGAAGATACCCTGTTACTGGATGATTCACTGGATATCGAAATGAAGAACTGGGAGTGGTAGCGTGCAATACGATGTGTACCTCATTAATTTAGACCCGACAATAGGCCATAAAATAAAAAAGACACGGCCATGTCTTATTATATCTCCTGATGAGATGAATGATAATTTACAGACTGTCACCATAGCTCCCATGACGACCAAATCTCATGACTACCCAACCAGAATAAGAGTTGATTTTCAAAACAAGACAGGGTGGATTGTTCTTGATCAGATAAGAACAGTTGATAAGAGAAGGCTGACCAAAAGACTTGGTATGATAGACAGGAAAACGGTTCAGAAAGTAAAGTCAGTGATCAAAGAAATGCTTGTAGATTAAATAGTTTAATGCATATGAAGATCAATCTTATAAATTATGCTAAAACCTATTATGCAGATACTGCACGAAAGGGCATACCCGACCAGTATGCAGGCAAGTTCATTCAAATCAGAAAAGGTCCGAAGGAATATCTCGTCTTCTCCCCGAAGGGATTCACCCGCTTCCACGCCGAAATCCTCGAACGGTTCTGCATGGATCGTGATATACCGGGTATCT
This sequence comes from Nitrospirota bacterium, assembly GCA_029883145.1. Lineage (GTDB taxonomy): Bacteria > Nitrospirota > Thermodesulfovibrionia > Thermodesulfovibrionales > SM23-35 > VGWZ01. The sequence continues at coordinate 1,405 of JAOUJR010000258.1, read as the reverse complement.
ATAACAGCCAGAAAAAAAGTTTTGACATCCTTGACCCTGCCTGGGTTGTCGAAGGCGGAGGCAAGTTCGAGATAGACAGGAAGAAAAAGTTTCTTCGCCTTTATGACGACTCCATGGCATACGGAAAATTCGACAGGAGACGCTTGAAAGAAAAACTCCTTTCTATTGCTGAATTTTCACACTATACGGTTCAGATCGAATAGAGAGTAGTTCATTAGGAATGTCCCGTTCGTTATTTCTATTATTATTTATTAAATATTCGTTTAAATAATTTTGCCTTGACCGAACAACATTGCATACTATAGTATAATTGTAAGGAATTCATTAAAAGTAAGGAGAATCTATGGCTATAACCGCTAAAATAACCTCTAAAGGTCAAATCACTTTACCCAAAGAAGTGAGGAAGACTCTCAATGTCCATGCCGGAAATGTGGTAATCTTTGAAAAAGAGAACAATAACGTTGTAATTAAACCAGCCAGAACCCTTAAAGAATTTAAGGGGTTTCTCAAGGGTAAAGGCAAGGAAGATTTTGACGAAATGAGAAAAAAAGCAAAAGAACATGTTGGGAAAAGGGTAGCTCAGAGTGGAAAGCCTTAGAAGAGTTGTTATTGACACGAACCTGCTTGTCCGTTACCTCACCGGGGATGATCCCCGGAAAGCAAAGGCAGTTGATAATCTTTTAAGCAAAGCCGAAAAGGGAGAACTAAAGATTTTCATTCCGTCAATAGTCATTGCAGAATTGGTATGGGTTTTAGAGAGTTTCTATCAGATGCATTCATCAGAGATAGCAGAACTCGTTGAGGCTGTTTTGCATACGCCAGGGATTGAAGTTACGGAAAAATCAATCATAGCTTCAGCCTTAAAACTTTACAGAACGAAAAATATAGACCTTATAGATGCGTGGATAATTGAATTTGCAAAAGAGAGAGGAATTAAAACTATTTACACTTTTGATAGAAAACATTTTATGGATGTGAGCGGAATAGAAACAAAAAGCCCGCTATAGGTTGCCCCTCCTCTATAACCCAACATGGGAACAAAAAAATAGGCAGACAGGAGGAAATCATGAAAGAACAGAAATCTCCTGAAAGGAAACCAGACTCTGTAAGGGTACAGTTCTTAAAGAGTTTACCTTCAAAGATCATCCAGTCACTCACTAAAGAGGATGTCAATGCCATTCTCTATGAAGATGTCTGGCCCGATTCCCTGAAAGAAAAGCTCGAGGATTACATTGTTGAAGAATAAATCTCGAAGGAGGATGCAGGACATAAAGATAGAATACAGTAAGATAATAAATATGAGAAAATGATGATATGTCAAGAAACAACAGCCTGTTGAAAAACTCTTCTAACAAAATTATCCCAATCAAGAATACATCATGATAGACTATTGCAACTTCTTTAT
>JAOUJR010000257.1 GCA_029883145.1 Nitrospirota bacterium | reverse complement strand
AGAAGCTACCGTTGCTGCCACTGCAGATGAGGGAGGGTTCGCGTGTTCTTCTGCAAACAACAATCCAGCAAAACTCACTAAACGGATTGCTATCACTATGCATATTATTATTCGTTTCATTGTTACCTCCATTTAATTTCTTTCTAAAAGCTATATGTCAGGTTAATGCCGTATACAAAGGTCTCATCGAGATGCCCGTTGGGATTATAACCATGCCTTTTTGCTTTATCAGAAAGTGGAAACCAGTACTGTGCAATAGGCTGTACTGACATGTTCTTTATTATGGGTACAGTGAAGCCTGCCTTTACCATCCCGTCATGAAATGCCCTGTATTTTTTGCCAGTACCGCTTTCAGTTCTAAAGGCATCATCATCACCTGCAAAGTATCCTGCAGATGCACCAAGATCGAGAGTTATATCTTTGTAAACTTTCTCAGAGTGTGAGAGAGAAAAGTTAATGTATGTGCCAGGATATGAGGCAATATCACGGTAAACTGCCAGCGTCGGTTTCATAATAATGTCATAACTTGCACTTACAAAGAGTTCCTCAGTCTCAGCAGCATATTTTGTTCCATAATAGATATACCCGCCGGTAAGGGCGAGTTTCCCGATGGGATAGGTATAGCTCAGGGTTAAATCCGTCTCATTAAAGCTCTTTCTGCCTGGCCTGTCAGGCACAAATGACTGTGTCCCATGTTCATCACTATCAATATTCCCCCAGAAGCTCACTGAAAAACCCTTATAGGAAAGGCTTACTGAAGGCTGAACAACAAAGCTCTTTGTGCTGAGTTCATAGCCCCTGAATATATATCTATTAAATATCCCGGTTGAAATACTCCCTGTTATCTTAGGAACTTCTGCCTTTTGTTCCTCAGCATATGCACCACTCAGAGAAATACACAACAACATAACTGTTGTTGTGATACAGATTCTAAAATTTTTCACAAGAAGCCTCCTCTCTTACCATATTTTCTTTTTGATATCTGTCAATTAATTATCTAAAACCGTGCCAACCGTAAGTTATTGATTTATATGATTTTTAATAATATGATGTGCTACATTTTTGTTAGTTGTTACAATTTTGTAGAATAATGAGATAGGTGATTTTAAAAACTGATATTATTGAAGAGAGCTATGCGCATAACTACAGCTTATATACTCAATGACTTAAACGACTCACAGAAAAAAGCAGTGATGATCACTGAGGGCCCTGTATTAATCATCGCGGGTCCAGGTACAGGAAAAACCCTCACCATAGTCCGCAGGATAGCATATCTTATTCATAAAGGCGTTAATCCTGAGAACATCTTAGCAGTAACATTTACCAACCGTGCAGCACGTGAAATGCGAGAGAGAACCGATAACCTGCTGGGGGAAGAAGCAGGAAGAGTGTTCATTGGAACATTCCACTTACTCGGCCTCAAAATTATAAAAGAAGTATTTGTGAATAATTTTGTTATTTATAGCAAAGAAGAACAGATGAATCTCATTAAAAAATTGTTTAAAGATTCTGACACCAGGAAGGTTTTACAAGAAAAGGGGATAAACTCTTATGAAATGATCGCTGAAAAAATATCGAGAATCAAAAGCTGCATGGAAGATGTATGTGATGAATCAATAAAAAGAATTTATGAAAAATACCAGACTGCACTCACAGAACATGATGCCCTTGATTTCGATGACCTCATCCTCAAACCAATAGAGATACTCAAGCAAAGTGAAGTGTCAGAAAAATATAGAGATACCTTCAGATATATCATGGTTGATGAATACCAGGACATAAACCCGTCACAGTATAAGCTATTGACACTTCTTTCTCACCGCAAAGGGAATATCTGCGCTATTGGAGACTCGGATCAAGCAATCTATGCGTTCAGAGGTGCAGATGTAAGTAACTTCTTAAACTTCGAAAAAGATTTCATTGACGCGAAGAGAATTACACTCAATGAAAATTATCGTTCAACCGGAATGCTACTTAATACCTCTCAGACTTTGATAAAAAATAACCATAAGAGAATAGATAAAGAACTGAGCCCAATCAGAGAAAAAGGTATGCCTGTAAACGTCATTTCGGTGCCTGATGAGAAGTTAGAAGGAGAGATAATCATAAAGGAAATAGAAGAGAGAATGGGTGGCACAAGTCACTATCAACTATATACAGGGGGATTTCATAAGGGGGACTCTGTCCACCATGCGGAATCCTACCGTTTCTCTGATTTTGCTGTAATCTATAGAACAAATGCACAGTCAAAGGCATTAGAAGATTCCTTTACTGCATCAGGAATTCCATATCAGGTAATAGGGAATAAATATCTCCTGAGAAAAAAAGAACTTATGAACATCCTTGCTTTTCTCAAAGTTATCATAAATCCTATGGATGACTTTTCTCACCACAGAGTTCTTGCTCTGTCAAAAGAAATATTAAACAAAGGAACTATAGAAAAATTCAGAGGATTAAAGAATTTGTTACCCATTCATGAATTATTAAAAGTGGTATGGGAAGAGTCTGGCATCAAGGAATATTGCAGTGAGGAGAGTTATGTATTCATTGAGGAACTATTAACTCCATACCGTCATATGGATTCCAAAGAGGCACTGGATACTTTTATGAATGAAATCAGTCTATTTACACCCGTAGATGTTTTTAATTCAGGTGCTGATGCAGTCACTCTGATGACTCTCCACATGGCGAAGGGTCTTGAGTTCAAGGTTGTATTTATTGCAGGTGTTGAAGAAGGCTTGATTCCTTATAGGATAAAGAAAGATGATATTGATATTGAAGAAGAAAGAAGATTATTTTATGTTGGCATAACAAGAGCAATGGATGAACTTTTTCTCATATACACACGGAACAGGTTTTTATACGGGCAGAGACTCACTCAGTCACCCTCTCCTTTTCTCTCAGAAATCCCTGAAGAATTCATAAGATATATTGTTATACCTGACAGAACAAAAAAGCCTAAAGATCCTCAGATAGGGCTATTTTGAGAAGAAAGGATGAAAAACATCGATGATTTAAGGCGCTCGATCCACAAAATGAATCAGCAGTTCCGACATTCTGGAATTGACCTGCTTGAATTAACTGAACTACTCGATATCGTCAAAAACCCATGTGCATCCCTGCCCTGCAACAAAAACCCCGGCGTGTACATCTTCCTGGACGAGGCGATGAACATCCTTTATATAGACAAAGCCTCATGTGGTAATGTAATCGGTGGCAGATTAAAAAGACACTTCAATGAAAAGTGGCACCCAACTGATGATAAGTCCTCTGGTTGTCGATTCATCACCGCAATCCCTCTTCCTCCGGGTCATTACTCTGAGGCATCAAAAATCGAGGAGTTCTTGATTGCAGAACTGAACCCTCCGAGAAACGACAAAGGGAAGAGACAATAAAAAGAAAAAATATATTATTTTTTTAACAAAAACATGGGGACATTCAG
>JAOUJR010000256.1 GCA_029883145.1 Nitrospirota bacterium | reverse complement strand
ACGGAATGCAATCTCTGCAGGCGCTGCAGCATGTACTGTCCTTTTGGAATTGATATTGCATATTTGCTTTCCCTTGTGCGGCGGATATGCGGTCTCCTTCAAGTAGCACCGCAGTATTTACAGGATAATACAAATAGTCATATGCATACATCCACGCAATCATGGGTTCCTCAGGACGAATGGGTTGACACTGTTCAATGGATCGAGGAAGAACTCAGGATGGAGATCAAGAATGCCCGCATTCCTCTTGATAAAGTGGGAGCCGAGGTCATGTATACACCGCACAGCCATGAGGTTACTTTCAAGACAAAAATAATGTCCAATATCGCCAAGATTCTGAATGTTGCGGGTGTTGACTGGACCATGCCATCGAGAGACGGCTGGGAAAATACCAATCAGGCAATGCACGCCGGCTACTATGAAACGATGGGGATGATTGAAAGAAAACATTTTGAGGCGGCTTTCAGGTTGATGGTGAAAAAAATCATGTCAGGCGAATGCGGCCATGCCTTCAGGGCTGCAGTCTATGACGGAACACGGTGGCTTGGATGGAAAAACCCACCGATAACATATGTTTCTGCTGTTCAGTTTTTTTATGAACTCATCAGGGATGGCAGAATCAAAATAGCAAAAAAAATTCAGGAACCTGTTACGGTACAGGACCCATGCAGTCTTGTGCGAAATAGAGGGTTGGGAAACATGCTCCGCTTTATTATAAGGGGAACCTGTGAGGATTTCAGGGATGTCACTCCAGGGTATGAACACAATTACTGCTGCTGTGCCGGTGGAGGAGTAATTAACTATGGACCACCGTGGAAATTTATAAGAATGGAAGGGGGGCGTGTAAAGGTCAAGCAGCTCAAAGCAACAGGTGCAAAGATTGTAATAGCGCCATGTCATAGTTGCCATAAAACAATTGAAGAAATGAGCGATTTCTACAAACTCGGCCTTCACGTTATGTTCGCCAATGAATTGATAGTACAAACAATGGAGATACCTGAAGAGATGAAGGCAGGTCAGTAATTGCAACATTATGAAGGATGAATAAAAGACTCCCCATCTTACTATTGTTGATCACATCAGGAATATGCCTGTTCTTTTTATTGAACAGTGTACAGGATGGTTATTCCATTCAAATGAAAAAAACAACAGACATGAGCATTGACAATAAACTCATTATTGCTCATAGAGAAATCTTTGGTAAGTTAGAACGACCGCAGGTTGTATTTGACCACGGTCTGCATTCGGATAAATTCAAAGAGGAAGGCTGTAAGACCTGTCACCCCCTCACTCCGAATGGTAATTTTATTTTCGACCTTTCCTTCGCAACTGTCTCAAGAGATAAAGAATCGGTGAAGGATTTGTATCATGAAAAATGTATCGGCTGCCATAAAAAAATAATAAACGAAAAGAAGAAAGCAGGTCCCATAAAATGTGGTAAATGTCATGCAAAAGAACGTGAATCTTTAACCATGAAATATCCTGTGGTCGAATTTGACTTTTACTATCATGATAAACATGTTAAAAAACTCAAAAAAGATTGTAGCCTTTGCCACCACATATATGACAGTGAAGAAGAGGACGAGAAATTGGCATTGGTATATGAAGAAGGAACTGAGGAGTCCTGCTTCTATTGCCATGATATTGATAAGAAAAGAGGCCCTGAATTGACTGCAATTTTACATGCCTCGTCAAAAAAGAACCTTACCATAAGGAAAGTATCTCATTTGCGATGTCTGAACTGTCATTTAGAAAATGAAAAGAAAGGCAAAGAGGCTGGCCCAACAGTCTGTTCAAAATGTCATACAGGAAGATATAGAACTGTTGCTGAACTTTCAAAGATTCCCCGACCTGATCGTGATCAACCAGAAAGACCCCTCATAGGTATCGAAAGTGCCAAAATGAAAGGGGTCCTGTTTGATCATCGATATCATGAGCAAAACAATAAAACATGCAGCACCTGCCACCATGAAACATTAAAGGCCTGCAAGACATGCCACGACCTTTCAGGCAAACCCGAAGGAAATATGATAAATGTTATAAATGTGTATCATAATGTATTCTCTGAAAAAAGCTGTGCTGGTTGCCATACCATCAAAAAGTCAGAGGGAAATTGTGCTGGATGCCACCACCATTTACTCGATATGGATTTGCAGGCAAAAGGACCAAAAAAGGAAATCTGTGATGCTTGTCACAGGGGTAAAAACGAAAGTCTTCTATCAAGCAAACCTATCTCAGTTGTCGAACTCACTACTCGAAAAGTACCAGAGAAAGTAACGATAAAAGTGCTGGAAAAAGAATATGAGCCATCTATGTTCCCTCATCGTAAAATCATTAAAAAATTGATAGAGATTTCTAACAAAAGTAAAATAGCAACATATTTCCATGGAAACATCCGGACTATATGTAATGGATGTCATCACCAGAGCCGTACTGAAGCCGAGGCAAAGAAGAATGACCCGCCACTCTGCAGGAACTGCCATTCTCTCTCTTTTGATCCCCAGAACATGAACAGGCCGAGGCTAATAGCTGTTTACCATCGCCAGTGCATGGGCTGCCATGAGAAGATGAACCTCACCAAGCCAAAGGAATGCACTGATTGTCATAAAGAAAAAATTATACGACCTGGATACATTTTTTTAAAAAACCACGAGCAGTAAGATCAGGTGGTATGGCTGGGAGGATAGGATGTATATATTCGAACAAATTTTTCATACCGTAAAAGGCTACGAATACCTGATAGCTGTTGGATTTTTGTTTTTATTTATATTCTTTTATAAATTCCTTAGCACAGATAAAACAGACGAAGAAGAATAAAACAGAGAAAACACCGTGGGAATCAGCAGACGATACTTTTTGAAACGGACAGCAATGATTGCAGGGACTACTCTAATTGGTAGCAGCCAGAACATCCTTGCAAACAAAGAGCCTATCCATAAGCACGACCATTATAGCGTACTTGTTGACACAACCTTCTGTAATGGATGTCGGAGGTGTGAATGGGCTTGTAATGAGTGGAATGAATTGCCTAATCAGCCGATAAAATCGTTTGAGGATAAATCTGTTTTTGAACAGATGAGAAGAACTCATGCGGATACTTTCACAGTTGTTAATCGCTTCATCAACCCGAAGGATTCAACCCCTCTCTATGTCAAAACACAGTGCATGCACTGTGAGGACCCGGCTTGTTTATCAGCATGCTTTGTTGGAGCTTTCCGGAAGACAGAGAAAGGGGCAGTGGTCTATAACCCTGACCTCTGTGTTGGATGCCGCTATTGCATAGTTGCCTGTCCTTTTGACATCCCGGCATATGAATATTATGAGCCGATCAATCCGAGAGTGACAAAATGCACATTTTGTTTTGATAGAATGAGCAAAGAAAACCGCGTCCCTGCTTGTGTTGAGATCTGTCCAACAGAGACCCTCAGATTCGCAAAACGTAGTGAATT
>JAOUJR010000255.1 GCA_029883145.1 Nitrospirota bacterium | reverse complement strand
CCGCCCAAGCAGACGATAAGCCAGTTTGCCCTCCACGACAAGCTGCCCCCGGAACAGAGAGCCAAACTACTGGGCGGCGACACTTTCAAGCTGGCGGCGCGAATCGGCGTGGTCACTCCCAAAATGGTCTGGGATGCCATCCTCACCGGTAAACCCTACCCGGTCAAGGCTGTACTCATTCACGGCTCGAACCCGGTGATCACCCGGGCCAATGCCGACGAGGTCTACCGGGCGCTGAGCCAGGTCGAGTTCCTGTCCGTGTCCGACTTTTTCATGACCCCGACCGCCGAACTGGCAGACATAGTGCTGCCTGCGGCGACCTGGCTGGAGGCAGACTACCTGGGCGGTTTCTTCCTCCGTCATGGCTACATCTTCCCCCGGAAAAAAATCGTGCAGATTGGCGAGTGCTGGTCTGACTTTAGGATTTTCCACGAGCTGGGGAAAAGGATGGGGCAGGAGGGCTGGGGGGATGATGTTGAAGCTGACCTTGACCATATTCTGGAGCCGGGCGGCCTTACCTGGCAGCAGGTCAAGGATAAACCCTATCTTCGAGGCCCAGTAGAATACCGTAAGCACGAGAAAAAGGGCTTTTCCACCCCGACCCGGAAGGTGGAGCTATATTCTACTGTTCTCGAGCAATGGGGCTACGACCCCTTGCCCAACTTCCACGAGGTGCCAGAAAGCCCCGTCAGCCGACCAGACATGGTCGAAGAATACCCCTATATCCTCACAGCGGGCGCCAGGACGCCGGTCTTTTACCACTCCGAGCACCGCCAGATACCCTGGCTGCGCGAGCAACACCCCGACCCCATTGTCGAGATTCACCCGGAAACAGCCAAGCACCACGCCATTAAGGAAGGCGACTGGGTCTATATCGAAACGCCGCGAGGAAAGATACGGCAGCGGGCCAAACTGACCATCGGCATCGACCCCCGGGTCATCGCCATTCAACACGGCTGGTGGTTTCCCGAGGTAAAAACTCCAGACCATGGCTGGAGAGAGTCCAACTCCAATATTCTGACGGAGAATGACCCAAAGGGCTATGACCCGGCCATGGGGGCAACCAACCTCAGGGTTCTACTTTGCAAGATTTACCGTGCTGAGGAGAAGTGATGGTCAAGGAATACACGCTCGTTGTAGACACGATGGCTTGCGTTGGCTGCCATGCCTGTGAAGTCGCTTGTAAGCAGGAGCATAATCTTCCGGTTGGCCCAAATTGGATAACGGTTCATCAGGATGCCCCTTGGGATATAGAGGACAAACCACAAACGAGATACATTGTAACTCATTGCCTGCATTGCCGCCGACCGCGCTGCCTGGAGGCTTGTCCGGAAGACGCCATAACTAAGCGGGATGATGGCGTGGTTCTGATTGACGCCAAAGCATGCACTGGCTGTATGATGTGTGTTGAGGCTTGCCCGTTCGGGGTGATACAGTTTGATGCCGAGAAAGGGATAGCACACAAATGCACCCTCTGTGTAGAGAGGCTCGATACGGGCCGTCAACCGGCTTGTGTCGCTGCCTGTCTCAGCCATTGCATCTACGCTGACGATGCCACTGAAATCGCCCAGAAGATTGGCAAGAGCCGAATTTGGCTCTGGTATAAAGATAAAGTATAGATAAATTCATGCTTGGAGGCAGACCCTATGACAATGAAACTCTTACTGCGGGAATTAAGCCGGTATGATTTAGGGACCTTTGCAGACATCATTTACCGAAATGCCATCCTATATCCGGACAGTGAAGCCTTCGTGTGCGGTTCTGAGAGAACAAGTTTTAAACGTTTTAACGAGAGGGTGAATAGTCTCATCCATGGCCTTCAGGATCTGGGTATCCAAAAGGGAGAGGTCATGGGAATCCTGTCGTGGAACCGGCTGGAATATCCCGAGGTCTTTGGGGCGGCCATGAAGGGAGGGTTTATACTCGCCCATTTAAATCCCCGCCTGCAGGCTGAGGAGATGGTTCATCTTATAAACGACTCGGAGGCAAAGGTCCTGTTCCTCGGACCTGAATTCGTTGAAGTTATTGATACGATCCATAAACGTCTCTCAAAGACAAAATTATTCTTGACCTTTGGTGATGCGGAAAGGCAAATAATGGCGTATAGAGAAGTGCTGGAGAGCCATTCAAAAGAAGAACCAGAGCCCAAGGTCAGGGAGGAGGATCCCCTTGTTATCTTCTATACCAGCGGGACGACCGGGATTCCTCGTGGCGCAATCTACACGCATAGACAAAAGATGGAAAATACCTCTATTAAGGCCCTGGATATCGGGGTAGAATTTGGCGATCGGCACCTCGTTGTTCTGCCCATGTTCCATGTTGGCGGAGATAGTCACATATGGCCCTTTTTCCTGATGGGTGGGTGTAATGTCATCATGCCCCGGCCTTCCTTCGATCCGGCGGAAGCACTACAGGTCATTGCGGAGGAGCAGATTACGGACGTCCATATTGTCCCGACACAGCTTGTATCCTTGCTGAATCTCCCCGATATCGAACAATGTGATCTTCACTGTCTCAAGAGAATATGGTATGCGGCATCTCCCATGCCGACGGAAGTCCTAAGACAAGGCCTTTCGGCCTTTGGGCCTATATTTCTCCAGGGCTATGGACTAACCGAATCCGGCCCCCACTCGACGACTCTCAAGCAAGCTCACCATCGCGAAGCAATGGCGGACAGCGGGGATAAGAGTGTGCTGGCATCTTGCGGGCAACCGTGTATCGGGGTCCATATACGAATCGTTGATGAGGCCGGTCGTGACGTTGAGGCAGGAGAGATCGGGGAGATCATCATAAAGAGCAAAAGAATCATGACGGAATACTGGCATAAACCCGATGATACAAAGGAAGCGATTCGGGACGGATGGCTTTATACGGGGGATCTGGGATATTACGACGAGAAGGGGTTCATCTATATCGCGGACAGGAAAAAGGACATGATCATTACGGGAGGCGAAAATGTCTATCCCAGGGAGGTGGAGGATGTCCTTTACCGGCATCCTGCTGTCAAAGAAGCGGCCGTTATCGGTATCCCGGATTCCTATTGGATAGAAAAAGTTTGTGCTTTGGTGGTCCTCAAAGAGAATACTCAGGCAGCAGAGGAGGACATCATCAGCTTCTGCAAGGAACACATTGCACATTACAAGGCACCCAAAACGGTCGAGTTCGTGGAATCTCTGCCCAAAAATCCTCAGGGGAAAATACTGAAAAAGGAAATCCGGTCGAAATACTGGAAGCAGCAGGCCCCGGATGCGGAAGGGGGGAACCGGAAAAGCTGAAGGCTTTCCCGGTTACATACTAAATGTATATGAAGATGTTGATATTAACGAAAAACGTAAGGAGGAACCGATGGAAGAAGCTAAGAAAGTAAAAACGGTTTGCCGAAGCTGTCATGGTGGATGCGGCGTCATCGCCCACGTGAAGGACGGCAAGGTCATCAAGGTAGAAGGCGATCCT
>JAOUJR010000254.1 GCA_029883145.1 Nitrospirota bacterium | reverse complement strand
CGATCAAGATGGTACACAGATATCTGATGCTGGAAACTACAACCATACAACCTCAGGAGCTCAGGCTACCCTCTCAGTGAGTTTCTGGGTAGGCACTGATAATCAGGGATTTATGGCCAGTGACTGTAAAGATCCTCTGAATAATATGGACTGGAAGGCTGTTCTCTACCTCAAGGTATTCGGAACAAATTATGAGTACATAGATGTTACAGGGTTCGATGATTCCTGGAGTAGAGGTACTGCTAACTGGTACGCTGAGGTTCTGGATCCTACCGACCTCACAAAATGGAAGGTAGGCCAGAGCTATATGTACAAGGGAGCCTGTACGTTTACTCACAATGCTGATTTCACTGGCTACACTGGAGCTGCTGCTGATCTTCAGTACTACCTGTATTTCTACAGTGATCCTCAATACATGAAAGATCATGGATCTGCTGGGCCTGATAGTTACCAGGCTGCTGAACTAACGATTAACGGTATCACTTAGGGGGCTCCTACATGAGTTTCTCTAAAATCAACATCACTACAGCGATACTGTTCATGGCTATAGGCCTGGTATCAGGGTTCATAACGAATATGTTTACAGCCTCCATGTCTTTAGATCCAATGCTAACCTCTTTCCTGGGGTTCGGTGTATTTTTTGGGATCCTAGTGGTCATGGGAATCGCTAAGTTCTCTTTCGGCTTTCTGATGGTATTCGCTATCATAGGCTATGTTTCATCCTGGATATCCTCTTTCATGGGGGATATGTGGGGATTCACTGGCTCTATCTACGGATCTGCTATAGGGATGATAGTGTTTTTCCTGATCCTAGTTCTCATAGGACCTCAGAAAACAGGAGTACAAACTGCTCCAGCTTCAGGATAAGCCTCTCACTAGGAGAGGATGGCTATGGGTAGCAGCAGAGGGGCTATAGCTTTCGTTATCATAGTGCTAGCTATAATCTCAGCGATAGGAGGGGCTCTCTTCCTTCAGCCTCTGATCGGAAAGATCAGGGCTCCCAAAACTCATCAGTGGATCTTAGACAACTTAGAAGTGTATGATACACGGTATTCGGATACTCCCCTGGAGGAGAAACTGGTAGATTATGGAGTGAGAACCTGGGGAAAGCCTCTCACGGTTCTATCCGCGTTTAAGGATAATGAAGAGTACTCTCAAACTACCTGGATCTTCCAGAGATGGGGAGATACAGAACTGTGCTTAACGATCTGGGGCCCAGGAGACGATGACAAAAGCTACTATGTGGAGGCTGCTCAGATGGGCTGGGGGCCTTTCAAAATCTACTTAGCTGATGAAGAGAAACTGTACCTCTACCATAAAGGCCAGAACTCAGCAGATCCTGAATCTCATAATGTAGGCTATTTCGATATCCTGATAACATCCTGATCTCGAACTTTCCCCTTTTTTAGATCTCTCACGGTACAGATCCCCCCTGGGGATAATGCGATAGGTACGAGTAGGTGGACTAAATATGAATCAAAAAGTAAGAGTTATCGGATTAGTTGGTTTACTCCTGGCCTTCTCTCTCTTAGGCCCTCAACTGATGAACCTGGCTGTAATTCCAGGGCCAGAAGGCCTGAACTGTAAGGTTCACGCTGTTCAGTTTGGGGATTATTCTAATCAGCTCTGGGTACTGGGAGAGTTCAGATCTAATCAGATCCTGGAGAGATTAGAGACTTCTGAGAACCTGGCCATAGGCTCCACATCCTCCACAGTAGAGATCAGAGGAGTGTACCCTAATCCCTACAACACTGAATTTAGAAAGGATATCCATACAGAGGCTGGTATAGGGCCGATAACAGCCAGCCAGGATATCTACACTACCCTCCTGATTGAAAGAGAGAGGCCTACCATCCATGATGTTAATGTACATGGAGATCCACTGGGGGGAGATCCTTCAGAGATCACATACATAGAGTACCTTACTCCCCAGAAGAGAGAGGATAACATTATCACTTTTAAAAAGTATGTGATCCATGTAGTTCCAGTGGAATTTGTGATCCAGCTCAGTGTAAGGGGGGATAGATGGGCTGGATGGGAGAATACTCATCTCTGGCTGAGTTTGGAAACTACAGCCTGGAGAACTGCTTTTACTGAGAGCCAGGTTCAACAGATCCAGAGCTACCTAGATAAGGATCCTCCGGAGAACGCTACTCTTTCAGCCTACGATTACAGAGGGGGATTTCCCATCTGGGCCTGGGTATGTGAATGGGAGCCCCTAACCTGGTATGATGAGAACGAAAGGGAGGATCAGCCTTCTCAAAATGCGTATGATAACGTGAGGATAAGGCCAGATCTTTCTGGAAGAGAGATAACCCTGTACACTGAGCCTGGATATGTCCAGGACCTGAACCTAAAGCCTACTAACCTCCTAAAGGATGAGGGCCAGCTCGAGAGTGTTCTGATAGGGGATATTTCAGCTCTCCCTGATCCTGATTTTGCTACCACAGTGTACACTCCTATCTACCTGGAGAAGTTCTATCCTTACTATGAGGAGGGGCCCTGGCATAATCACTATCTCTACCAGTGGTTTCCTACCACATGGATGAGGATCAGAGTTCTCTATGCCATCTATGGCGAATTTGTGTACCTCTGGACAGTGGAAGAGGCCCAGAGCCAGGGCTATAATCCCAGCAGTGAGCCAGGATCTACCTGGGAGAAAAGAATGAGTACCTACAAATATGAAGAGGGCCCCTGGGCCTGGCTAGGTGATATAGGAGGCTGGATGGCCAGCCCTTCAGGGATCCTAACTCTCCTGATAGTTCTGGGTACGATCTTCATAGTGGCTATCATTCTGATAGGGGGCCCAGCTCTCTTACTGAATCTCTTTAGAGGGAAAGGAAAGAGGAGATGAGAAATCAGCCTATCAGCCTGGATCTTATCACGATTAATGCAGCGATCCTTTCTACCGTATTGTTTCTGTATGCTGCTACATGGCTGGATCCCAGCGCGGTACAGAAATCTGTAGTAGCTATTATTCTTATGCTGGCTGGAGTAACCTTCAGCCTTCTCCTAGGCTTCATGAAAGCTGGAAAGGTAAAAACTGTTGTAAGCCCAGGGGCCTCTACTAACATTCTCCTCTGGGTAGTGATCTGTTTAGGGGCCGTATATGTTATGAACTGGAGCACTACCTGGAAGGTTCAGGCCGGTATGGTACTGGGCTCAGTAGCTTACGCTGTTCTCATAGGAGTGTGTGAGGAGATCTTTTTCAGAGGATTCATAACAAACTGGCTGATAACCCTGGTAGGCCCTGTAGGGGGGCTACTGGCTGGGGCTGGAGTATTCGCTATCTATCACTTTCAGGTGTATGGCCAGGATCTGAACAGTGTTCTTATCACTTTTGGGGCTGGCCTCATGCTGGGCTGGGCTATGTACACTACTAGATCTCTTACAGCTCCAGTAGTGGCTCACATGATCGTGAATTTTGTAGGGTTAGGAGGCTTTCTGATGGGGGGCCCAGTGG
>JAOUJR010000253.1 GCA_029883145.1 Nitrospirota bacterium | reverse complement strand
CTCAGCATTATTCGAAAAGATTTACAAATTTAAATTTTTCTCCATCAAACAACCCCTTGTCACTTAACTTTAACTGTGGAATAACAAGTAACGCCATAAATGATAATGTCATGAAGGGGGCTCTTAGCAATGAACCTAAGTCCTTGGCGAGTTTATCTATCTGAGAATATTTTTCTGCAACTGTAAAACAATCTTCATTGCTCATAATACCCGCTATTGGTAGAGGAAGAATTTCCTCAATATCATCATATACAACAGCAAGACCACCTTTATTCTCTATAATTAAATTAACCGCTTTCGTTATATCTTTATCAGAAACTCCGACAGCTACAATATTATGGGAATCGTGAGCAACTGAGGAAGCAATCGCCCCTTTTTTCAACCCGAAATTTTTTACAAAAGCAACTGCAGGAGGAAAATCCCTATACCGATTTACTACAGTAAGTTTTAAAATGTCCCGTTTCGTATCAGAAACGACATACCCATCGGAAATCTTCGGGACTTCCTGCATTCTGTTTGTGATAACCTGACCATCAATCGCTTCAATAACCGTAATCTTTTCTCCTCCTTTTTTAACTGCAAAATCCGAACCCTTTTTTTCTTTTGCCTTAAACTTATTTGGTAACTCTGCCTTCACTGTTGGAATGAGGCTCTCACTATTTTCTGCAACAAGTTGACCATTTATATATGTTCTCAAAATAGTAAATGTTTCGAAATTATCAATGATGACAAAATCAGCGTAATCACCTTTCTGGAGCAATCCAACTTCCAATCCGTAATGGTGAACTGGGTTAACAGTTGCGCACTGTAATACCTTCATTTTGTCATATCCTGCATATAAGGCTCTCCTTACTAACTCATCAATATGCCCTTGAACCAGCTCATCCGGATGTTTATCGTCAGTGCAGAACATACAGAAATCAGGATAATCTTCGGTGAGACTTCTTAACGTATCAAAATTTTTGGCAGCCGAGCCTTCTCTGATGAGTATCTTCATTCCAAATTTGATTTTCTCAAGCGCTTCTTCTTTTTCAACGGTTTCGTGATCCGTGGTGATTCCGGCCTGAACATACTTTTTTAGATCTTTACTACTCAGACGTGGTGCATGTCCATCGATGCGCTTCTTGTATTTTTTTGCCAATCCAATCTTAGCCATAACTTCCGGATCCTCATTCAAAACTCCTGGGAAATTCATCATCTCACTCAGATATTTTATATCCTCCCTCTTTAATAACTCCTCTGTTTCCAAAATCCCGAGCTTTGCGCCAGAAGTTTCAAGGGGTGTTGCTGGAACACAGGAAGGGGCTCCAAAATAGAATTTAAACGGAACTGTCTTCCCGTTCTCTATCATATAATCCACACCTTCGATACCCAATATATTGGCAATTTCATGGGGATCTGATACGGTTGCAACAGTCCCGTGTATCACCGCTATCTTAGCAAACTCAGAAGGGATGAGCATGGTACTTTCTATATGGAGATGAGCGTCAATGAGACCTGGAATAATAAAAGTATCGTATGTCTTATTGTCTTTAATGATATCTGTAATTCTGCCGCCTGAGATCTCCAGCGTTCCAGGATAAATTGTTGAATTCACCACATCCACGATATTGCCCGAGACTTTCTCTGCCTGCGTCATTTTATCTCTTTACTAATCCTTCTCTAAGACATAGCCTCATATTACTTTTCCACCTTTTCCAGTTCTTTCTGCTTCTCCTCTTTCAGGTCTGTTTTATAAAATTCATCATTACCTGGCAATATCATATAAAACAAGGGTGTATAATCTATTTCGATTCTCACCTCTTTCACCTTGCAATCGAGCAAATGTCCACCCGCCTTCCTGTCATCAGTAATAAAATGAAAATGATACCCAGGAACATTTATCCCTTTCATATAGTCAGGTAACCAAAATCCTCCTATTGTCCCCTTGACATTGTGGAACTCAAACGTCGGCTGATTTTTTACGGCTTCAATAAGTCTTGGATATGGTTTATTTTGTCTGGGAACACTCCTTGTCTTGATATACGTGAAGTCACCTTCTATTTTAACCGCATAAAAAATATTGCGAGTCGGCAACAAATTATCTATATACTGCTCCATTTGCCTGCAATCCACGGATTTATCTATCAACACCGTCTTATCTGATTCAAAGAAGGTCACCACAGCGAATGGTGTCTTCATCCCTTCATCAACAGGATACACTTCCCCGTCTGCTTTGATCTGATAGAATTTATTCTCAAGCCCGATCATCTCCCCATCAAGCTCATTAAAAGTACCTATCCCAAAGTCACCGTGATTTTTCAGTTCTTTAAAGGTTATGTCTCCATCATAGACCCCTTCAAAAAGGGCATTGATTGTTGATGTTTGAAATAAGACCTCCCTATCTTCTCTTAGGTGTGAGCATCCGAATAAGGATACACACCAAATCACTACTAGCGATAAGGAACGAAGCATCATCCAGAAAATCCTTTCTTTCTTTACATTAAGATACAGGGAAATTGTATGAGAAAATTATAATGATAAAAATATAAATAAACAACTTTTAATTATACTTTTAAAATTCCTTGCAAAAAGATTGAAGGTTCAGTGCTGGTGACTTAGGATGTCCCTTTGATGTTATAATAGTATCTCTTACTAAGGGGGGTCGCGATGAAGCAACTCGAAAAATTAAGGAAAGAGATTGACGAGATTGACAATGAGATTCTTAAGCTCCTGAACAAAAGGGCTGAGGTTGTCATTCGGATCGCCCACATTAAACGCAATGAGAAGGCGAAATTCTATTCGCCTGAGCGTGAGAGGAAAATTCTTGAACGCTTGACTGCCCTCAACAAAGGGCCTTTCCCTAACGATACACTAAAAGTCATTTACAGGGAAGTACTTTCTGCATCTCTTTCCCTCGAAGAACCACTGAAGGTCGCATGTCTTGGGCCACTCGCAACCTTCACACATCTCGCTGCCCTGAGACAATTTGGCTCATCAGCTGCATTTGTGCCGGTTGAAAGTATAAAAGCAGTATTTGATGCAGTTGAGACCGGGAAGACAGCTTTTGGCGTTGTCCCAATAGAAAATTCTAATGAGGGTGTGATCAGTTCTACGCTTGACCTCTTCATGGACTATGAACTCAAGGTTTCTGCAGAAATTATGCTCGAAGTGTCCCATAACCTCATTTCAAAAAGCGGGGAAAAATCAAAGATTAAAAAAATTTACTCTCATCCCCAGGCAACAGCACAATGTAAAGGATGGCTTGAAGCAAATCTTTCCAGTATACCGGTATTCGAATCCACAAGCACTGCAAGGGCAGCAGAGCTTGCCTCTCAGGACGATGATGCAGCAGCGATTGCGAGTGAGCTTGCTGCAAAAATCTATGATCTACATTTTATTGAGAAAAATATTGAAGACCGCAGGCACAATTTTACACGCTTCCTTGTTATCTCGAAGGAATATCCTCCGAGAAGTGGAAAAGACAAGACATCTATCATG
>JAOUJR010000012.1 GCA_029883145.1 Nitrospirota bacterium | reverse complement strand
CCCCTTTTCCCTCCACTTCTGAATCAGCTAATCTATCAACAATTTTTTGATATTCTTTCTTCTGTTCTTCAGTCCTCGCCTTTTCATCAACCGGCAGATTTGCAAATTCAACCGCGATATCTAAATATTGGCCCAGATTTCTGGTCATATTATCTTTAATATTATTGAAACTAATCGATCCAGCATTCTCGTATACGCGATACAAAGACATCAGCATATCTACCAGTCTTGGATCAGCCTCGGTCTTCTCTTTAAAATCAAGCCAGATTTTGACGAATTTCTTACGCATATCAGAAAGTTGTTCATAGGATTTCGTATCTTTTTCTGCTTCACGCGCAATCTCATTAATTCTCTGAGAACGTATATCCTCAATTTGAGATTTCACCATCTCTTCAATCATTTCTACTTTATCACCTGCTTTTTGCTTCACACTCTGAAGCATCTGTTCCAGCTCTGCATCAATTTCTTGAATCTTGGCTTTCATATCAGGTAATTCCATGTGTTTCTGCAATGCTTTCGCATGGTTACGTGCCATTCTGTCAAGATGCATAAAAGCCTGAAGCACAGCAAGAACTACTTCAGGACTTGCAATTGTTACCGGTTCTGGTATCTCCTGCTCAGCTTCTTTCGTAACCGGTTCCTCCTGCGGTTTCTCTGACTCAACTGCCGGCTCTTCTTGAGATTCTGCAGGCGTTTCAGCTCCCAGTATTGCTAATATCTGCTGACGCATTGCGACTGTTCCCGGCAGGGTTGAATGCATTATTACAAGGCCTATCTGAGCTACTTGATCGATAGCTGCTACCATATTTAATTTCACTTTTAGAGAATATATTGCTTTTTTAAATTTACTTACCTCAATACGATATGCTTTCAACAAATTCGACAGCTGCCGTTTGGCAGATTCCGTGATCTTAACCGTTCCCGCTTCTATTGCTTTCTGCAGATCAGCTTCATTTTCAAACTTATCTTCATCAGATCTATCCATATTTATAATAGGAAGCAGTAATCTGAAAAGCGGTGGATGCTCGCTCGGCTTTGCCTCAGGTACTGCATCACGCATAATGTTTGATCTTGAAATAATATTGTCAATTTGTTCCTGCGTCACGTTATCACCGGAGGTAAGCATCTGCCACGCTGCTGCGATCACGGAATTTCCTGTCAGCAGCGGATGATTATTTATTTTATCCCAATATGCTTTTCTCTTTTTCTGCAGTCTGCCTGCATACCACTGTTGCTGCCATGTAACAACAAAGGAAGCAACAGCCCGGTAAGATTTTATAATGGGGTATGACACCCGCGGCAACAGATAACCTCCCACAAAACCGTAAAGAGCATAAGTTGCAACACCGACACTTCTGTATATCATTGACAAAACCATTGGTATGGGTACACGGAACACCCTAACCGGCAGCCCCCAAACCGGCGTTTCAGCCGGTGTATCATCTTTATGATACTGATAATACCGTGATTGGTTTGCTTTATGTTTCTGCTTATCTTCAAGATTAGATTCTGTATCTAATTCAAGTTTCTCAAGAGCCTTCCATGCTCTGCCAATTTCTGATTCATTCACATAATCTAATATCAGTTTACGCACGGCAAGCATATCATATGAGTTGAGAGCATTCATCAGTTTATTGCGGAAATCTTTAAACAATTTAGTATCAACAGGTCCTTCATCAGGGATACCGACTTTGGCAGTATCTATTACACCCTGCTCCAACAGGTCCCCTATGGCAACAAATGTTTTCTTCACCCGTTCGAAATTATCGCGCATCGGAGCTATCAGTCCTTTATAATCACCTAGTATCATGGCAATGATAACCTCAATCGAATATTCCTGGCGGCGGTCAAAATCCTTCTCCTCTTCTGCAGGAGGTCTCCGCGCTCCGGCTAACATGAGTCTTAATGCGTACAGGGCTTTTGCCGTTGAATCCGATACCAGATTCAAAAAGCTCGACACCATCTTCCCGGCATAGGGAGAAAGCCTATCCCCGTCAACATGACCTTCCTCTTCGAGCGCGGCGAAAAGCCCATTCTGGTTTTCTTCGGCAACTCCCTGTTCAGTCATTTCTTTTTCAGCTTCAGCCCTTGAATTATCATGTACTGCTGCTTGTGTTTCGCTGCCAGCATACGGTATTACGGTTGGGAGATCACCCTGCACCACCGTATTATTAGTTAGACTGACCAGTTCATGCATACTTTCAGCATACGCGATACCACCCACCGGTTTCCCTTTTAATGTGTCTCTTATATAAAGGTCTAACTTGATTTCAAAATGAGCTTTGATCTTTGCCCTCATGGCAGGAGAAAGTCTTTCGAATCGTTGTTTATCGTGCGATATCATCTCAAAAAACTCCTGGGCACGAGTGATGCGTTCCTGCAATGCCTTGATACCTGTTTCCGGTGTACGGGAAAGCGACAGACTGTCCGCGATAACCGACATCATCTGAAACTCGTTCGCAAAACCCATAAGGATACCATACTGTGTTTTTTCATCTGCTACCTCATCAGCAAGGTCAACGAGAATCTCAACCGGTTTGTTGTCATATATATCGGAAAGATTTCTGAACAATGACATTTTCTTGGCTTCCTTCTCCGCCTCATTGAGCATGGCCCTGAAATTATCCAGGGTGATGCCGCCTTCTTTAACACCTGTTGTCTTTGCATCAACCACGTACACGGTTAGATGATGGTACTCTTTCTCCATCACATCTCCCGTTGCCTTATTCCTTATTACAAAAAACTTGTCATTATCCAAAGCATACTCGTAGTCATCCGGACTCAATTCTTTGCTCTTCAGATACTCATCTAACGCATCTCTATTGTTGGCGAGATATGCATCAAACTCTTCCTGAGAGTTGAACCGCAGCCCGCGGGTACGGCCGGCAAGCTGTTCGAAAAAGCTCTTTGGCGTACTGCGGTCAGTAAGAACAAATACCTCAAGGTCATCAGCGCCGAAAATGATATCTACTCCCCGGGTTGCCGCAGGATTCAGGTAAAACACCCGTTTACTACCAGGGGTGGTCTCCTTACGCATATCCTTAACGCTCCATATAACATCTTCTACAACACTGTTTTGCTCGGCTTGAACAAAATCCGCAATTTCCGCTTTCATTGTATCCCGGTCGTATTTTATTCCTTCAATAATATGTTCATGCTTTACGCCTTTTGCATCAGTGTATATTATCGTTGTTATATCACTCTCCCTATCTTCCACCACATGTACTGTCTGGGTTTTAAATGATCCATCTGTGTTGCGTATAACAACTATTTTTCCAGCATAATCTATCTTTATACCGTCCTTATAATTTTCTGAGTAAGAATCCCAGCCGGTTGAATCATCTTTCATAATTAGCTCAAATCCCAGGTCTCTCATTTGTTCAATCAGAGCTATCTTAAATTTCCGCAGATCGCCGATCTGCCTGCCTTCACAGATAAGGAAATTCTTTAATTCTTTTTTACGTTTTATAATATCCTTTAATACATCCATATCCGATCCTGCTGTTTTAAGGACATGCACCCGTCGCTCATAATTAAACTTTGTACCCATGGGCCGTACTTTTATCCCGTACAATGACCAAAAGAGATCCTCAACTGCCTCAACCGTGCCTGAAAATCCGATAAACTGGGCGCCTGCATCCCGTGCCCGCTTGATCGCCTCCGCCATAATGGTAACCGAAGACTTCCCGGAAATCTCGAGATAATCAAGTTCAGCTTTCTCTTTATAATGTTCTTTTACCACCAGTTCGGTAAATACGGCCTCATACGGATTCTGAATATGCAGACTTGGTGCGGCAACCTGGCCTGAAGTCGGGCAGGCGATAAGGACTCTCTCCCCGCTGGGTTTCTTTTTATTTGGATGATAATCTATGGTCGCATCCTGCGGGAGATTCCTTGACGCAACCTGCTGCATCGCATGTAAAGCAGCCCGGTATGGATGTAGCTTTTCATTCTGCTGTGGCGTGAAATCATCTTTTGACTGCAGCTTTTGTCCGTCTTTGAAAAACTCTTTCAATCCTTCATCCTGTTCACCAAGCCATTCCTGAAACGCCTTCATTGTTGCACCGTTGAAAGCAACATCTATCATGGTCATTACTTCCCCATCAATAGCTCTCTTTCGTCCCAGATATGTATTATATGACATCACTTCAACTTTACCATTGACAATCACGGATACCTGCAGAAGGCTCTGGTATGCTTTATGGCAGTCCTCAGGATTAGTTTTACGCAGTTCATTTATTGTTTTTCCTTCATACTCGAGATTTCCGAAAAACTCAAAAACCGCTGTACTGATCTCCTTCTCCATTTCTCCGACAGCTTTATTACCCATCCCCATTTGGGCGCGGCTTATGAATGCCACGGTGTCTACTTCATCATGCACAATCTTTATGTTATTAAACAGTATATCCCACGCACGTTTATCCGCTTTTTTCTGACCCAATATACCCGTGCCCTTGATAGATCTGTCGCCCAGCAGCATGAATTGCCACGTGTATGCTGTCATGAATACCACATCTACGGCTTCGAACCGCTCCAGCGCATCTTTTTTGCCCTGGTAAAAATCCTGGTAGCTGATTATATTCCCTTCTAAATCGGTTCTTTCGGTAAGCGTCGCCACCTGAAGACCCTGGCTCTCTAAAAATCTCACCAAACCCCCGGTTGGATCAGCATTGTCCTTCAGCAGTATATCATTACTCAAAACAAACGCCGACTGTATTCCGAAAAGCTCTTTATTTAACACAGCCATGCCGGCAAATATAAATGTGGATTTCCCTACGCCGGTGGGGATCCTGAATATGGTATTATCTTCCAGAAGCGTTGCCAGTATCGCTTCAACCTGGTTTACTCCTTCCTGATCGCGGGGTACAAAATAATCATTTTCCATTCTCTTGATAAGTTTATTGACCTTCTTTAAGACACTCTCCGCCTGTTTTCTCTCTTCAAGGGAAAGATGCACATTTTCCCTTATCTTCGCTTTATACGAAGTAACGGTTTTTACTTTGCCGGTTTCAGGATCTATCACTGGCTGGCCTGTCTCGGGATCTTTTTCTGCTATGAATCTTTTTTCAACTTTGAACGGAGTATCAGTAATATCGAGGATCTCGCCATGCTGTGTGCCGTCTTTCTCCACACGCATAGTTTCAGTATGCCTCCCTGCGATCGTTCTGGTAAATATGGTATCTCCGGCTTCCCACTCCTCTCCTTTTTCAATCTTTCCTTTTTCTTCCTTGTATTCTATGGAAAGGATCGAATTGGCAGATGTATAGAATTGCCGTGTTTCGCCGCCCGGCATTTCACATTCAATAATATACATATCTGATTTGGAAAACTGCTTAAGGATATAATTCAATTTCTGCTGTGTACGCGCCTCGATAGTGGATGTTTTATTGCTCTTGGGATCCTGACTGGTCAATACAAAATAAGGATTACCATCTTTATCCGCTTTTCTCTCTACTTTCACCGTACGGCTTGCTCTAACACCGTCTATCCCGATATCTGCAGCAAACCGTATGGCGCCGTTTGTACCTTCATATAAATTACCTTGTGCATCGCGAGCACAACTGCTTAAATCCTGAATTGTAACCGGTGTTGCCTTGCTCATTAACTCCATTGCCAGATAATCCATATCAGCGCCGGTCAATTCAGCACTTTCCGCAACAGAAAGCTCACCCACATCTTTAATGGTTTCTATCCCATGTTTTGTTCTATTTGCCTCGGATATATCATCGAATATATGCTGCATCTCTTTATTCACGCCATCTTCAGTGTACTTCGACTTGTTAAGAAGATCATTGACCTTTGCTTTATTATAGGCAGCTTTCTTCTGCGCTTGTCCCTGTATGCTCATACGCGAATTAGTACCCGGCATCACACAGCCGCCGCCCGGATCCGGGATAGCCTCCACCATCATTTCAGCAGCCATAGGATTTATACCGAACCGTGTTTCTAAGAAAGATGCAACCGGCTGTTCAACGAACTGCTCTTTTACAATGCTCCAGGTCCTCTCAAGCACTGCTTTTCCGATACCGGAGTTGGGTTTGAATACATGTCTGAATGCATTAGCAGTAAATTTGAATGGACGGGCTATGGCATGCGTGACTTTCCCGAACCAGGTTAATGCGAGCCGTTGACGTATCGGCTGGCTGACACCCTGGGAAAAATTGTTGACAATACGCTGTGACCAGAAACGCTGTGACGCCTGCAGAAGCGGAGCGAACGGATACATGGCTGCCCCGAACATCCCGCCCATAAGCCATGATTGCACCGGACTCCCCTGTGCGATTTCCTCCAATCTTTTTATTATCCATCGGTGGACCTTATTGTCGATAGCATCTGTTTTTTCAACTCCGAAATGCAGCCCCTTTACAAGGGGTGATATCCCCTTGCCAACCACATTAAACCAAAGACCGATATTCGCCATCTGGGCTACACCCTGTATAAATACATATCGAGCTGTTTGATTAGTAAAAAGAGCGGGGATGGAGCGGAACATACCGCGTATGACACCCTGGCCGTATACCGCACTTATAGCCTCTTTTCCACCTGCATTTGTAAACGCACCTAATCCTACCAATCTTGCAGATACAAATAATCCCGCGCAGATAAGACCAAACTTTATAGACGGCAACGGATCATGGAACCTTCCCGCCCCTTTAGCTTTCCATTCATACACATAATGTACTGCTGTGGTAACAATAAAATACTTTGCAAACATGGTACAAACAGCTTTCGCCCCTAATTTAGCTCCACCCTTTACCAAAAGCGGAATTGATATAGCTGCTGTGGTAACAATAGCAGCTGTTATGAATACAACCTGCGCCGGAATAGCAACACACGAAATCCGGTGCTGATGCGTTTCAACCAGCTCCTGCATCCGCGTGTACCGCACACCGAATCCTTCTGATATATTTTTCCTGTGCACCTCAAATGCCTTATCATAATTCCCCTTACTGAACTCTGAGAGAAATGCGGTACACGCTGCTTCAATATATTCAATCGCTGCTTCAGCCTTTTCCCGGTCAGTTGCCATGGAAGTAATACCGGGTAGTCTTACTGGAATAATCATAAAAAGTTTTATAAAAGGCGTTTCTCCGCGAATTACAGTAAATTCCGCCCATATCCGCCACGAGGAGCTAAACTCGGTAAACGGCGTGAAGTAATTCAAATCCGCCATCTTTTTCACATCTTTATTCAGTTTTGTTTCCTGCATGTGCATTACTTTATACATCTGATAATAATGATGCCCGAGCATCGCAAACCGGTATTCCCTGTTTATCGGTTCAGCAATAGCACCGCCCACAAAAGTCATGAACTTCGTATCGTCAGCTTCGATCGCCGTCCTGAGCAATGCTATTAATCCGGAGAAATCAGGTGCTTCCCGTTTTTCAAACCACGGCATTTCTGTGATATTTGCTATGCTGTCTTCCCGCACATATTCTCCCCTGATAATCCTCTGCCAGTACATATCATAACGATCAATCTCATAGCACATTTTTATATACGCATCCCTTGTGATAAGGTTTGATAACATCAATTTGTTTGCCGCATACCGGTGAGCAACTGGGTTGGTTTTTAACGCCTCTCCCAGGTCATCGCCGTATCTGTCAATAACCGATTTTATCTCATTCAACGCGGTCTTTAATGCCTTTATATATTTAACTACGGCACCGCGCTCTTTGCCTATACTGTTCCGGTACTGAATCTCGTCTTTTGTATTATTACCCTTAAATTTTTTCCCAAACCATGAAGACGTTTTCTTAATGTTGTAAAATGCCAGAACATCTTTTGATGGATCTTTTATTTCACCTTTCAACTTTTCAGCTATCATCTCATGTTCATAAATCTCTAATTCAAGGCTTGCCGCCCGGTAGAAGAGTTTAAATCCTAATACATTTCCTTTAACCGCATCCTTGTCTTTATTCTCATAATCAAAATCTTTCGCATGTATCCACTCATATGCTTCATTAATAAATCCAACTGCATCACGGTAATACACTGATTCCATCTTTACTGCAAGTATTTTCTGTTCCTTCGTAAGCGCGGTTTTATCAAACTCGGATATGCGATACGCCTGCAGATCATACCTGATCCCGTCTGCCTCCGAACGGTCATCCTCAAGTTGCAGTTTCGCAGAAATAACATCGTGAATAGTATTTGCCTCAGCAACACGTTCTTCGCTGAGCAGGGACAATGCCGTGTCACAATCCCCTGCGAGCTGAGCGTATCTCTTATTTTCTTCCATGAGTTCTGCGTTGCGGTTATCATACCGGGCTTCAATTTCTCTGCATCTCTGCTGATATGCTCTCAATTCTTTTATATCTGAATATTCACCTATTTTAACATCCTCTTGTGCTTCAAAAGTGATTGAGGTTTTTTCGAAAATATTATTAACAGCGGCAACTACATTCTGTACCTGTTTTAAGTTAATATCTGATTTTGTGAAGCACAGCGACACCCTGGTAATTGCTGTGCGTAATTGAAGCGGCGTCGCTTCCTTACCTTTTTTGTAAACATTTTCAAGCTCTGAAATAGCTGCTGATAACGGGGTAAGAGTCTCATCCTGCACTAATTTTGCCGGCCATTTAAATTCAGTTTCTCCTTTCTTGGAAATCCACCCTGCATACATGGCAAACTCATGCTCCGCCTTATTTTTATTGGCCTTGGATTCAACCAGTATGTCCCGGGCTTCTTCGTATATGGTTTTCTGTGGTTTGTTCTCAATTTCACCGTTCGGGAACGTGATAACAATTTCTCCATGTTCATATCCGGGGTCAGGCGCAAATACTGTATAACTGCATTTTCCTGTTATTTCGTATTTAATTGTTCCTGATGTTCCAGCTTTTAGCCGTGCGACAAGACCGTTCCCGTCGTTTTCTATAACGTCTATCTCACCTTCAACAACATCACCAATGCCGGGTACTGAAACGCCGTCTTGAGTATATAAAACCGTAATATTCCTGCCGCCTTCGGTGAACGGTATATACTGCACCTGCCCGGTCAATACATTCATGCTGAATGCAATCCGAGCACCGTCTTTCTTTAAGATTATCTCCAGATACTCTTTATCATCATATTCGATACCCTGTACCGTAAAATCCGATGATGTAATGCCTTCAGGGGTATCCGACTCTCCTTTTGATTCGCCCAGCGGCACAAAGACCCTATCCCATTCCTTCCCTTCCATCTCGCCGAAAATACTGCCGTCTGCGGAAAATGCTGTTATATATACTGTTCTCTGAATTGATTCCTTGGATTTTTCAGGATTTAATGTCATTA
Source organism: Nitrospirota bacterium (assembly GCA_029883145.1). Classification (GTDB taxonomy): domain Bacteria; phylum Nitrospirota; class Thermodesulfovibrionia; order Thermodesulfovibrionales; family SM23-35; genus VGWZ01. The sequence goes on along the minus strand of JAOUJR010000012.1, from coordinate 4,462 downwards.
ACGGTATGGCATCACTTTTTATCGCATCTCCTACAACATATGCCCTGCCGTCTTCCCCAATCCGCACTGTGCGCTTTTCTGTTTTAACATTTCCTTCTTCATCCACCCCCACAGGCATTGTAACCTCTAAAACTGCTGTCTGATTCTGGTCAAATACCCGCGTATAGGTCGGCCTTCTACCTTTTTCAGCAGGTGTTTCCTCCTTAAATCTAATATTAAATTCCTGTTCATAAATATTCTGAACACCTACCGCGTCTTTATCATTGGGCCTAAACTGCAGCACACCATTTTCGAGAGCGAGCGTGCCTTCAACACCCGACATATCCCGCACCTGAAGATCGCCTTTATAATCAAGCACCGGTATTGTGACTTTCCTGCCGTCCACATCATGCACTTCCCCTTTGATTTCGTCAATGTGACCGCTTAATACCACGCCTTTATAATATCCCGGTACTGCCACACCCGTGGGGCTTTCTACAATATCAATATCTTTTGATCCTACTGTGAACGGCATATAGGATGTCTGCCCGTATATCGGATTTAATGCAAACGCTAACCGCGCATCTTTGCTCTTCAGAGTTATCTTATGGTAATCTGTCTTTCCATCCTGCTTACCATCTGCATCTTTATCCACACCCTCTACCGTGATATGTTCGCTGGTGATATCTTCGGGATTTGTTCCTCCTTCTCCACCGCCTGTCACCTGATAGAATACTTTTCCTTCCGCGTTCCCGATCTCTCCGAAAATACCGCCGTCTGCAGTAAACCCTTCAATAAAGCCTGTCACCTTCAAGACTTCTGCCGGGTTATCGGGATTATTCGTCATCATTCCCATTTCAGGTATTCCCATCTCACTGCCAAGATATGCATACCTTCTTTCACCATCTACCCATACCTGCCGATCATTGCCGGCTTGGTCTACCACCGTCATATCCTGCCCTTCGCTGAACACCAGCTGATATATTGCTCCTTCCCTATCCTCCGCTGCTTTTACTTCAACATAATGCACTTTGAATTCCCTGTTAAATAACTGCATCCTACCTTCCTGATCAGTACTATCCGGTGTGTATGCCGTACCTGATTCCTTTTTGCTTAAGGTGCCGTCTATGCCGTACACATCTTTAATCTTCAGGTCTGAACTGAATTCTGCTGTTGCTATCTTTATTTCAACATCACCCATGGTGACGGTTCTTTCTCCTATCGCGTCTATATGCCCTTTAACCACTAATCCCATAATCCCCGGTACTGCCACACCCGTGGAACTCTCTGCAATATGAATATCTTTTGATCCGACAGTGAACGGTAAATAATTTATCTGACCAGTTAATACATTCATCACAAACGCAAGTCGCGCTTTATCCCGTTTTAACGTGATCTCCTGATACTCTGCTTTACCATCGCCATTTTCATCAACATCTCGTATTTGTAAATGCTTGCTCGCTATACCTTCAGGGCCTGTACCACCACTACCTTCTTCTCCCAGCATACGGTGGAATCTATCACCCTTCCTACCTTCAAGCTCGCCAAACACCCCACCTTCCGCACTAAACCCTGTTATATAGGCAGTTACTGTCTTTACCTCTTCCTGATTATGTGGATTGTTGGTATTAAACGGCATCTCTTTAAATTGAACCGGTTTACCATTTATATACGCACGCCCATCACTACCGATACTTACTTTTCTCTTCTGTCCATTAATTGTCACCTCTGCTTCTTGATCTAGGCTGAATAATAATTGGTATGTCGGCTTCTCGCCTTCTCTGGTTGGAACTATTCCTGCATAATAGACCTTAAAATCAACACCAAAAAAGTTGAGTGTTGCTTCGTCAAATGCAACAGTCTCAACTCCTGTTTCAGATCTATGAACTAAAAGTAATTTGTCACCAATTCTTGTCTTTTCAATATATGGTCGGGCTTCAGTATCGCCTTCAAGATAATAAACATTCTGCAGAGAATAAAATTCGCTCTTATCACTAATTTTTACCGCTTCGCGTTTGATATTGTAGATGTGTCCACCAACAACTTCATCTGGCGTGGTTTGTCCCATATCTATCGGATTAACATTTTCGCCGCCGGTGAAGATATGGCCAGGGTTAAACGCCATGTGGTTTAGAGCCTTGGTAGTTAGGTCATATGACCACTCAACCACACCATCAATATCAAAGATATTTCCATCCTGTTTAATTACTTTGTATTCTGTATGGTTGCAGGTATCGACTTTGTCGCTGGGTTTATCTCCTGTCTTATATACAATCCTTTGTTCACCATCTGCTATAAATATCAGATGTCCTGTATCTGAGTTTAGATATGCGCCAATGATATCTGCGGGTTTGTCATTGCCGGTATCTATGGTGCCGATCACTACTCTTTTTTCATCCCATTTTGTAGCTATTGTATAGGATTTACAAGCACCAGTAAGATTTATGGTAGCACCATCGCCTTTTAACACGTTATTCTTGATAAGCTCGCCAAGTTCAAAAGCTATTGGAGCAGGTTTAAGTTCTACTGGTTTAATTTCTGCCTGCTTTTGTATTTCTTCTTCTGCGGGCTTGGTAGTAACATCGGTAACAGTTGTTTCTACCTCAGGCGCTTTTGGCTTGTGCTCCTCATCCAGCTTAGTTTCTACTGTCCGTGCTTCTTCGGGTGTTTCGAGTGTTAGTGCAGCCTGAAGCATTTCTTCTGAGGTTAAAGCTTTTACTTCGGTATCGGAAATCGATGCTGCAAAGATTGGGGCTAATGCAACCGCTACATTTGAAGGCCGGCCATATCCTATAGGCATAGGTTTACGCCATGCTACTTCTTCGGTTTTAGATGTAGTAGTTGTAGACTCAGCCGGTTCAGTCTGTTCATAAAATAATTTGTCGCCTTTAATCTCTGTTATCTTATAAGTGGTCTTACGGCCTTCAGGGTCGGTATGGATGAAGGTGCTGCCGCTTTGTGGTTTAACACCGCCTTTATCATCAGTAACATAAGTAATCTCGACAGTGCCAAGGTCTTTTATAACCTGTTTAACGCTGAAATCCTGGCCTGCTACTGGCACCAGTGACAATACTTCAAAGTCATATTTTATGCCTTCTATTGTATTTGTCTCCTTTACTCCATCCTTACCGGCAATGCAATCAAGCTCTACGGCCTCTTCTCCCACTACAAAACTTAACTTCTGGGCTACAGGAGTAATCACTATACGCCATTTGCCATCTGGTTGTTTTTCTAACTTTAAAGTAGCTTTTATGCCATTAGGTAACGTTACCTTTTCACCGATATCATGGAGTCTAATGTTGCCTTCACCATCAAAAGTGAGAGTAACAGTCTGGCTTTCCAACTTCTCCTTTATAAACTTATATTCTACTTGCTTTCCTTCCTCTAAATTCCACCATCTTCCTTCTATGTCCAAAGCGTATGTACCTATGTTTGCTTGAAGTCTTAACTCTTTACCTTTATAAAACATCTCTTGATTTACTTTTCCTTCAGCATCAACAGTTGTTCTTATTTCCAAATCTCCAATTCTCATACGGGCACCTGCATCAAATTCCATTGAACCTTTTTCATTAATTATTATATGTCCGCTTACTTCTCTTCCATTTATGTGCGCAAAACCTTTAACTATTAGATCTGAATTCTTGCCAAATAACGGCTGCATAGAATCAATAATTTGTTTATTCGTTTTGTTATAATTTACATTAATTGATAAACTTAAATTTCCGCTTTGTCCTTCACCTCTTGTAATTTCATAATATTTCTTTTTCTCTACTTCTATTTCCTCTACTGTAACATTGCTTCCATACTCGCTTATCTCACCTGTGCCACCCTCTGCTTTCCCTGCTTTAGGAATCTCAAATCTTAATTTTTCATCTCCAATACTTGTTTGTCCAATCACTTCCATACCTGATAGAGTAAATATTATCTCTTTTACTTCTATGTTCTTCTTTACTTTAGAAATATCTATGTTCTTTAGTATTCCCCCATAGGTGAGATTTTCCTGTTTGTCTTTGTTTATCGCTACAGTAGAACCCAATATGGTAATTAGTACAGGTTCAGTTCCAGTAACCTGCGGAATAAGTTTTCCTCCACTGGTTATAACATCTATCTTTTCCCCATTTATGGTTATTTTTGCTTGCTGATTGTCTACGGGTGCTAACCTCAGCTGTCCGCTGTCGCTGTCCCTTATGCATTCTACTTGTATCCTGGCTTCAACATATTCATATTTTTTCGATGTTTTATGCTGAAGATTATATCCACAGTCAACTAAAAATAGTTGATTCTTGCCGTCTACTTTCTCCAATTTATAAAAATACCCATCTGTTCCCATACGCACATTGCCTTGTGTAGAGGGAGTAGCAAAGTCTGACTTTTCGACTTTTGTGGTTTGTGCAGGAGGGGATAGGTCTTCTTTAGACGCAGGCTGAAAGCCTGCGGCTACCATTACGCGTTGTTTTAGGTCAGACCAACGTTCGGTTAGCCT
>JAOUJR010000251.1 GCA_029883145.1 Nitrospirota bacterium | reverse complement strand
TAACCCAATATCTTTGAGGTTGGTAAATACAATTTCCATAGAAAAATCGATAATGCCGGAATCAGCAAATATAAAAGATTTTTAAAACTACGTCTTTGAAAACAAATCCATACAAATGTAAGTAACACAATATAAAAAAAGTAAGCCTGTCCATCAGGTCTTACCAGAAGCACACCGCAGAGTATAATAGATAGAGCTAACCATCCTTTTTTTGTATCATATTTCAATAATTTTGATAATATAGTTAAAGATTTTGTTACGAAAACAGTGAGAGCAAAGTTTGCATATGCAATTGTAGAGTGTCTAAAAAACACCGGGGAAGTGAAAATCAGTATTGGAAGAATAATCTTCAAAGATGGTGAATACCTTGTCTGTAGAATTTCATCGTAAATATTTGCGTACAGACACAGTGCGAATAATGGAAAAATAAGCTTTACTATACTCTCTCCGCCAATAGCCATTTGGGACATAAGAATAGGTAAAAGTGGGGGATAATTTTTAAGTGCACCCCATAACTGATATCCTTTAAGATTATGAAAAGCAAAGATAGCTTTTGCCTTTATTCCCCATATCGCCGAGGCATCCCATGTTATTATAGGAGTAAACGTGCTTTTCAAAAAAAGGAAGCAAAAAAATAATCCAACAATTACATAAAATAAACTATTATATGGATGGTTATCCTGAGGAAAGTCCATAGAACTTTTTCGTTTTATTAGAAGTAGAATGCCCGGAGTTGATAACATCCCAAGAAATACGAATTGCAACGGCTCTGTAAAGTTTATTCCTATAAGGCTAAGCAGGAGATAGAAAATTGCACTAATTGTTACCCCTACAAGGAAAGAAGTTGTAAGAAGACCTAAATATGAACGCTCTGGAAAATACTTTGACACAAAATATATACCTGAAGTAAAGATAAACAGCAATTTTAATAATGCTAAAGATATATTTAAGAAAGTACTCTTCATTCTGGTAAAATCAGCTAAATGTAATAGAGCTTTTCTCTCTCTTTTTTTTAACAGTAATAAAGAAAAACCTTTATTCAATCTATATTGTTTAAGATATTTCTTCTCATATTCGAATCCATCTATGTTTACCCTATAGATAGGGCCGGTGTGGAAGACAATCTTTCTATCATTTTTATGTGCACCAAATCTAGGAAAGATGAAATAGTCACACAAGCCAGCATTTCCTATCGCAGGAAATTTATCACTTTGAGGCGGTAAGATAATCAAACTATCTTCGGGGGTTTTATCTCTTATGAAAGATACCCATTTATAATATGTTCCCCAGGAATGGCTCAACTTCTCTTCCTTAGGAAGCATTATCCAGGAAAAAAAGCCTTTTATTTTTTCAGGATGCTGTTCAATAATTAAAAACCATTGGGCTGCTGTAAGTAATATTACGATATAAACTAATACATGAATTCTCTTATCTTTAATCATAATACTCTTTCACTTATTTATGAAAACTTAGTCTTTTTTCTACAGCTAAGCTGCAAGAATTATTTCTTGGCTATGTCCAGAATTTTATTTTACCGCGCCCCATTTGTCAAGCATTATTCTTCCTGACGGTTTTGCCGGAAAGAAGTCAAAATGATATTTTGAATATTAAACTGTTTTTGAACCTAATATTTACATGATAAATCTTAAGAACATCATTCAGTCAAAGAGAACAACAAAAGCGCAGGAATATTTCATAGTACTTATTATTTTTGTATTTTTGGTGTTCGGATTTCTTGCAACTACTGGCACACTTTTTTCCGGGTTCCATTTTACAGATTACCATGAAGTAGTCAGCATCAACGATGGGCTCAAGCATAACGACTTTTTTCAACTAGTCAAAGGAATAATTTCAAACGATTTAGGTAAGCGCTTCATACCTTTCCATTCTTTTAACGGGGTTTTACAAACGCGATTGTTTGGAATAAATTTTACTCTGTGGCATATCTATAATGGCTTCATTGCTGCTTTGTGTGCCTTTTTCCTGTATCTCTTTGCCCGTAATGTCAATTTCTCATATGCCCAATCATTGTTATTTTCATTTCTGACATTATTGGGGCCACAGGCTGCAATCTGGTGGAGAGTGGGTCCATATGAAACGCAAGGAATGTTTTTTCTCGCTTTATCTTTATTCTTTTTGGCAAAGAGTGTTTACGCCTACAGGCATAATGTTCTTTATAATTGGGCTTTTGTTGTTTCTCTAATTATAACCTCACTTTGCAAGGAAAGTTTCATAGTTTTGATTCCTGCAATATTATTTTGGAAAATATGGTTCTATAGTTCACGAAATAAAGTTTCACTTATAGATGCTGTTTACAAAAATTTATTTTCAATAAGTTTTCTGATATTGATAATGCTCATTGAGCTATATATCATTATCGTCTTTGTTGGGACGAATAAGTTAGGCTATGCAGGCGTAGATCAAAATGTTCATTTATTCAGATTATTGGGAAAATCAATATATTTTAGTATAAGAAAAGCGTCTTTTGTTTTGGCTTTATTTGGGATGTTTCTGATTATGCGATCACGGCTGAATAATAATCAAAAGTTTTCAATCTATGATACATTTAAAGTCTTTATAGATAACTTTTTGAAAATAACTATTCTGTTTTCATTAATATTTTTTCCCCAGGCATTTTTATACAATAAAACAGGTTTTTGGGATAGATATTTGCTACCTGCATTTTTGGCATTTTCTTTCTTAATCGTTTATTTACAAAGGGAGATTAATAGGTCTGGAGGGATAAGCTATCTTCTTAAAAAAATATTTGTCATATTGCTGATTATTGTGCTTTGGTTTAAGGTTGAGCCTACTATAAATATAGCTAAGGCTTTTACAAACGAAGGAGTTGCAACCAACTCATTTCTTAAATCGATTACAGAGAATACAAATGAAAATTCAGAAATTTTGATTGCCTCAAATCCTGTTGATAATTTTGAATGGAGTATTTCAATTTCAAGTTATTTGAAATTAGTAGGCAATAGAAGCAACTATTATTTTATATGGATTGAGACAGACCGTATTGTTCATAATTCAGAATTCAGCGAACGCCTTAAGAAAGAGATAAAAGCAGAATTTAAGGATAAAGATTTAGCGAATATTCGTGATTTTGAGAAAATTGAGTGTATTGCTATTTTCCCAGGGCTTGAAGAAGCATTTCTTGCTCAATCTTCAACATGGTTCAAAAGAAACAAATATCAAAGAGAAGGTTTTGACAAATTTTTAGTGTATATAAAAAAACACGGCTTGCTTATGCGAGACCACTAAACCAGTTTTTCTAATTTAAATATGGTGTTTTGACACTTTTTTTAGGTGAAGAGTGGCCCTTAGAGATGGAGGGCGAAGGGGTTGTTATGCTTAAGAGAAAGACGGTTCTTTTATTACTCATAATTATGCTTTTTTTGTCTGTTTCTGGAGGATTCTTTTTTTATAATTCTGTTGAGAAAGAGTCAACCCCTGGTTTCTCAGAGAAAAAGGTCATTATTTTAGGATTTG
>JAOUJR010000250.1 GCA_029883145.1 Nitrospirota bacterium | reverse complement strand
TTTTTGTCAAAAACTCTAATATTCGAAACTTTATCATCTAAAATGTAGATATTTTCATTATCATCGACATCTATATATTGAATTCCATGAATTCCGGAAAATATGTACTCTTCTCTTCCCTCTTTTTCTCCTAATGTCAAATCTTCTTTCATACTAAGTACATCCTCGCCATAAATTGGCTTTTTCGGATTCTTAACGATTGTCACTCCATTTTCTTCCTCTATTGTCCCTTTCCACACAGCCTTTCTCTTTTCACAGGAGACAAGAATAATAAGGACTGAAAGAAATAAAATGATTGAAGCAAACTTAATGCTGTTTCCCATTTGCCCTTTCTTCTGACCTTTTATATCTGAAATCTTAATACGCTTTAAAGTAGCTGTCAATTCAGGCTCTTTACAAGCTCCTGTCCTTTTTGATATAAAATTAATAGTTCTCTTATGCGGGCTGGAGAGAATTCACACCTTTTTAGTTGCCATCAAAACCCCCCTTTTGCTGACAACAGCCCGCTTTCACATAAACGTGTCTTACTGAATATAGACCTCTTTGATTTTTCAGATTTAAATAATTAGAGTATTTATAATAACAAATCAGTTATCAACCAAATTTTGGAGGTAGAAAATGCCTATCGTTCATGTAAATGTCTGGGAAGGTTTCGGGCAAGAAAAAGCCAAAATCACAATCCAAAACATAACTAATGTCTTTGTAGATTTGGGTATCCCTGCGCAGGCTGTGGAAGTTATTGTACATGAAATACAAAAATCCCACTGGGGAATTGGTGGAGAACCTGCTTCGGAAAAGTTCAAAGATGTATCGCCATAATAGCAAATAGCAAAAAGATCTAAAGTAAAAGCCTGAACTTCTCCCCCCTAGTCTGACACTAGATTTGCGTAGGCCTTCCTAATGCCCGCTAACGGCACTAAAAGAAAGTGAAGGGGGGATAGGGGCTCCGGGGCTCCTAATATCTATGAAGCATGGATTCTTGCATGATCTCGAACACTTTGTGTGATATAAATATTACCTCCATCAAGCGTCTTTTCTATAACAGAAATGTCCTCGAATACTTTTCCTACTACATCTTCTCCATCGGGGACTTCAACATGATCCATACTTCGGAGATAGATTATATAATTCTCGATTTAAAACAAATCTTACAAGGTCAGGATTAGCATCCCCAAATTCTGAACCATTAACAAAAAATAACATAGTGATAATTTGCTTAAGTATTCTTAGTGGAAAAAGATAATTTAAATAAATAAGTGTCGGCTTACCATTTGTTTTTATAAGTATATCTAATCCTTGATAGGGAACTCTTGCTGGCAGCCGAGGAGAGGGAGAAGTATTTTTAAGGACCTCCTTGGCTGTCCTTAGCTGATTTTTGGGTTGAGTCTATCTTAAACTTGACAATTTGGAGGTTTCAGTTGATTTATTTCACTTTTTGAGTCGTTGACCATGTTGTTTTGCGGATGATACCTTTATTTCAGAATGTCAGTAGGTGGAAGTTGAGAGAGATTTGGAGTAAAGCCCAAAAAGAAATTCCTATAAATCAAATAAAGTAAGAGTTCACCCGCTATTCAGCTTAAATCCCACAGCAGTTTTAAAGATGTTTATCCGGCATACTAAACTTACCAAGAATGGCAACTCACCATATCACAATTTCCCCACGTACCACCTTCCTCGCAATGCCACCAATCCCCACTTGCATCATAAGCCCAACTCAATTCTCCTGTTGGAGGCTTGGCTTCTGCATGGTTGACAAATAAGACTGCCATGTTTAATGCGCAGATTATAGCAACCAGCACAATTGCGATTAGGATAGGAACTTTCCCTTTTCTCATTTTTTTCTCCTTAATGCTTTATTAAACCTGGAAAATTCATGAAAGAGGCTGTTTCCCTTCATAACGTATTGATATATAATACGTTAGAGACAAAAAAGAAGAGGAAACAGCCATGACAAAGTTTAACAAACAATCGCTTCTTTTTAAAGACATTTCAGGTAAAAAAATCCAAGCTGATTTTGAAGGTGGTGAAGTCAGTTCTGACGCCGGGCTCCTTTTTCTGCGGGAGGTTGAGAGGCAAAGTGGGGCTATCGGCCGCATCGCCGAGGTCTTACGGGATCGTCGTCATCTCAGTTATATTACTCATCCACTGGTGGAACTGCTTAAACAACGGGTATTTCAAATCATCTCCGGTTATGAAGATGCCAATGATTGTGATGGTCTTCGTCGTGATCCCATTGTAAAAATGGCCTGTGAGCGGCTTCCTCTGTCTGAGGATGATTTGGGCAGCCAGCCGACCATGTGCCGGTTTGAAAATGCTCCTTCACGCACGGATCTTTACCGTATCGGGGAAGCTTTTGTGGATATGTTTATTGACTCTTACAAGAAAGCCCCTGGGGGGATAATCCTTGATTTGGATGACACCGATGATGAGACGCACGGACATCAACAGCTGCGTCTGTTCAACGCTTTTCATGACATGTACTGCTATATGCCGATGCATATCTATGAGGGGAAAAGCGGGAAGTTGGTGACAGCGATTTTGCGTCCGGGGAAAAGGCCATCGGGCAAAGAGATTGTTTCTATCTTGAAACGCATAGTTGGAAAGATTCGGCAGGCCTGGCCTGAGGTCGGGATCATAATAAGGGGTGATTCTCATTATGCTTCGCCTGAGGTCTATAATTTTTGCGAGGAAGAAGGGCTGAAATTTGTTTTTGGTCTTACCCCTCAGAACCCCATGTGGGAGGAGGCAGAAGAGCTTACAGAGGAGGCGAAAAAGCTTTACACTCTTCATAAAGAGCCTGTGAAACTCTTTGGTGAATTTGAATATCAGGCTAAATCCTGGAGAAGGTCTCTTCGGGTGATTTATAAAGCCGAGCACAATCACAGGGGGCCGAACACCCGATTCATCGTTACCAATCTGGAATACTCCCGCCGAAGATACATCTATCAGAAAATATACTCCGGGCGCGGCAATATGGAACTTTACATCAAAGAACACAAGAATCATCTCTTCTCTGACAGGACATCGTGTTGTGAGTTTGAAGCCAACCAGTTTCGGCTTTTTCTCCATTCCCTGGCTTATGTGCTTCTGCATACGTTTCGGGAAGTTTATCTTCGGGGCACAGAGTTTGCCAAAGCACAGTTTGATACGATTCGCCTGAAGCTCATTAAGATCGGAGCTCGGGTGCGACAGATGTCGACAAGAATACGAGTTCACCTACCTTCTTCATTTCCTTTTAAGGAGGATTTGGTAAAAATCTGGTACTCTTGTTGTGGTGCAGGGCATACGTAAGAACTTCAGGCAAAGCTGCATATTTAGGGAACGCAAGCTGCCAAGGAAGAAGTCTTTTTTCTTATGGGAAAATCATGATTGCGACGGCACGGATGGAGCCTTTTTATCTAACCGGAAGTTACTTCAGAAAATCAGAGTGAAAATTTTGGCCATTTTGGGATGAAAAAAGACTTTTTCTCCAATTTATGAATAATGTAGGCTAAAAATGTTAAA
>JAOUJR010000011.1 GCA_029883145.1 Nitrospirota bacterium | reverse complement strand
AAATATCATTGATAGCCTTAAGGTCAAAGTAACAAAGATCGTTGTCACAGAAATTCTTGACAACACATACTATGCACTTGTCTGTCTGAGCGATGGAAAGAAAGAAACACTTGTAGACTCACGTCCCAGTGATGCGGTTGCAGTTGCGTTAAGAGCCAGCTCCCCTATATTTGTCGAGGACAGCATTATGGAAAGAAAAAGTGCAGATGAACTTGAAGAATGGCTTAAGAATCTCAGACCTGAAGACTTTGGAAATATTATCTAATGCTTCACAGGACAGAGGGTATCGTCTTAAGAACCATCTCCTTTGGTGAAGCAGACCTCATTGTCACCTATCTCACCCCTGATTTTGGACCAGTAAAGATCTTTGCAAAAAGCCCACGTAAAGTCAAAAGTCGTTTTGGCAGCAGTCTTGAACCTCTTGTCCAATCAAGGATTTCATTCTGGGGTAAAGAAGACGCCTCACTTCCAAAATTGACTCAATCTGATATCATTCACTCGTTCCAGACGATAAGAGACACCTTGAATTCTTTTCTCACCGTATCAGAAATAATAGAACTTACTCTCCATTTCATCCCGGAAAGAGAAGCAAACAAAGAGGCATACTCTTTATTCTTAAATGCCTTATATACTATTGAAAATAACTCTAATAAAAATCTGGCAATCATTCACTATAAAATAAAATTTCTTGAACTCACTGGATATATTCCCAAACTTGACGCCTGCGGAAGATGCGGGAGAAAAGGAAATTGTTTTTATGTAGCCCATGGAACTATCCTCTGTGAGACCTGCTCAGCCGGGATGGTTTCATCAGCAAGACTGTCACCAGGAGCAGTAAAACTCCATAAAGATCTGCTCACCTGGGACATAACGAAAATAAATCGAATTCGGCCTTCGGATATGCTTCTTTCAGAACTCTCACATATAATAGACATGCATATACACCACATTCTCACAAAACCTCTAAAGTCGAGAGAATTTATTCACTCACTGTCTGAATAATTTTGTTCTTATTTGTTAAGATTTTCTCTTTTACATTATCTGATACTTCGGGTAATATAGTTCTTTAAAGCGCTCTGATATGGTGTATCAAGCTCTTTTAGTCTGAGTGCGGAATAATAAATAATATTATGAAACTCAAAACATGCTGAAAAACTTTTTTAATCCAAAATCAATTGCAGTGATTGGTGCATCAAGAACACCGGGTAAGATAGGGTATAACATACTCCATAATTTAATTCAGTATGACTATCCAGGAGTCGTATATCCTGTTAATCCTGAAGCACCAGAAATCCTGGGTGTAAAAGCATACCCGTCCATTTTAGATATCCCAGGTGAAATTGGTCTCGCTGTGGTCGTAGTTCCACCACCAAGGGTGGGAGAAGTCATTTCCCAGTGCGGAGCTAAAAAGATTGACTCTGCCATAATCATCACTGCTGGTTTTGGTGAAAGTGGCTCTGAGGGGACTAAGCTGGAGGACGACCTGCTCAGAAGGGCAAAGGAATCAGGAATGAGGGTTATAGGTCCCAATTGCCTCGGTGTCATAGATACTCATTCAAAAGTCAATGCCTCATTTGCTGCAGGCATGCCTGCTCAGGGAAGTATAGGATTTTTCTCCCAGTCTGGTGCACTTTGTATCGCTGTTCTTGATCGGGCTTTAGCTGAAGATATAGGTTTTTCAAAATTCATCAGTATGGGGAATAAGGCAGATATCTCAGATACAGACATTATGCTCGCCTTAGCTGAGGATGACAATACAAAGGTAATTTTAGGATATATTGAGGGTGTAAAGGATGGAAAGAAATTCATGGAAACTGCCAGCCAGGTTTCTAAGAAAAAGCCACTTATTATACTGAAGTCTGGTATTACCAGCTCAGGGGCAAGGGCAGCTTCCTCTCATACAGGGGCACTTTCAGGTCGTGAGGCAGCTTTCGATGCTGCCTTTAAACAGAGTGGGGTCATTCGAGCACATTCGGTTGCTGAACTGTTTAATTATGCCCTTGCTTTTGCCGATCAACCTCTCCCTCAGGGTCCTAATATAGTCATAATAACGAATTCCGGCGGGCCTGGAATCCTCGCAGCAGATGCAAGTGATCAATCTGATCTTCAGCTCATTTCCTTACATAAAGAAATAGTAGATAAGCTCAGAACTTTTTTGCCATCTTTTGCATCATTCTATAACCCCGTTGACATACTGGGAGATGCGGGTGCAGAAAGATATGAAAAAGCCCTCACCACAGTATTACAAGATGAGAAGGTAAATGGTGTCATAGTACTTTTGACCCCTACTGCAATTGTGGATGTAGAAGCTACTGCAAAAGTAATAGCAAATATTTCCAATTCAATTGACAAACCTATACTTGCTTCATTTATGGGGAAAAAAAGAGTTGAACCTGGAGCAAAGATTCTCATGAAGTCTCATGTTCCCAATTATAGTTATCCTGAAGAGGCTGTTTCATCATTAAGCGCGATGTATAATTATCAGCTATGGATAAACAGGCCTGATAAAACCTACGCCCGTGTTGATGATTTAAATGAAAAAGTTTCGTATATCTTTGAAAAGGTTAAGGAAGAAAAACGTGAGCGTTTAAGTGACTCGGAGGTTTATGAGGTGCTCAATACTTATGGATTTTCACAACCAAAGAGTTTGTTGGCCAGAACCTCAGAGGAAGCCGTAGCTGCTGCAAAGGGGATAGGGTATCCCGTTGCCATGAAAATCATCTCACCCCAGGTTATTCATAAGAGCGACGTGGGTGGTATCAGATTAAATCTTAATAGTAAAAAAGAGGTAGCGGATGCTTTTTTTAATATTACGACGCGTGTAAAAGACATTATGCCTGCTGCTACAATATACGGGGTGATGGTCGAAGAAATGGTACTTGGTGGAAAAGAGGTAATTATAGGGATCACGAAAGATGCACAGTTTGGACATATGATTATGTTTGGACTCGGAGGAATTTACGTAGAGGTTTTAAAGGATATTTCTTTCAGGATCGCACCATTAAGCCATGAGGACGCTATTGAAATGATTCGGGAAATCAAAACTTTTCCTCTTTTGCGAGGGGTGAGGGGAGAGGCAGAGGCTGATATCCCGGCTATTAAAAAATCCCTATTAATTTTATCTCAGATGACATTAGATTTCCCTCAGATTATCGAGGCTGACATAAACCCGCTTTTAGTGAAGAAGCGCGGAGAAGGAGTAATAGCCATTGATGCAAGATTTACTGTAGGAGGTGAGTAAAATGATTACTTTATATGTAGGTTCTACTACAGGATATTCTGGTAAAAGCTTAGTCTCTATGGGACTTGGTCATAAGTTCAAGCAGGACGGATTGAGAGTAGGATTTTTCAAGCCAATGGGAATCCTCCCTATTAAAATTGATGATACTCTGACAGACAAAGATGCTTGGTTTATCTATAGATTATTTGACCTTAAAGATCCATTGGCAGATATATGCCCTGTGGTAGTGACACAGGAACTCATTTACAAAGGCTATCTCAAAGATGTCAAGGGACTTTTGGGAAGAATCGTAAAATCCTACCAAAGGATATCTACAGATAAAGATATTCTTGTGGTTGGCGGTTCTGGAAGTATCTATACCGGAAGTGTTCTGGGAATCCCTGGTTTTAAGGTGATACAACGTCTCAATGCCAAAGTAATAATTGTGGTGAAATACGAAGGAGAATATATTGTTGACTACGTACTCCAGGCCCAAAAAGATCTTAAAGAAAGATTTTTAGGTGTGGTACTTAATAAAGTGACTCATGAACATAGGCATGGTGTCGATGAGTATATCGTCCCCTTTTTAAAAAGAAAGGGTGTTGACATCCTTGGTATACTCGCGCATGATTCTATCTTAGGTTCAATCACTGTAGAAGAATTGAGCGAAATGCTCGGAGGCAAGGTGCTCTGCTGCCATGACAGGCTGGACAATCTGGTAGAGCATTTCTTGATCGGTGCCATGCAGGTAGACAGGGCAATTGAATATTTTAAGAAGACCAGGAAAAATGCAGTGATTGTGGGAGGCGATAGAGCTGACATTCAGCTATCAGCTATAGATTCAGGAACAGAGTGTCTGGTTCTCACCGGTGATCTCTATCCAAGTGAGATTATTATCTCGAGAGCTGAGCAGAAAGATATTCCTATTATGGTAGTAAGGTATGATACCTATATGGTAGCTAAAAAAGTACAAAGACTTTCTGTGAGATTACGATTGAGGGACAAAGCAAAAGTAACCCATGGTATTGAACAGGTGATAAAAAATATAAACTTTCCCTTACTCTATGAAAAGCTGGGAATGAAAATCGGATAAACGTACATTAATCCTGTCCCCATTTAACTGAATTAATCCTTGACATTAAAATGGGATTTGATATATAAAAACTACATGGAAATTCGGTTAAAATTAGGTGATTTCTTTTGTCCTAATGACTTGTGTGAAGATCATGGTAAAAAGGGACTCGGCAATATTGTTCTCTATGACAGATATGGAAAAGATCGCAGGAAACTCCTTAAATGTAAAACCTGCAATTTTAAATTTTCCGAGCGTCGTAGCACGCTTTTTTTCGGTCTTCATACAAAAGAGCCTAAGATAAAAGAGGTCATTCTCCATCTATTGGAAGGAATGAGCTTCAGGGAAGCTGCAAATGCATCCAATCTGGATAAAGATACAGTACAGAGGATATGGAAAAGGTTTATGGTGTATTGTGAGGAGTCAGTAGATAGCCTCCTCAAGGAATTCAACATTAGACTCGAAGATCTTATAATGCTTCTATATAAAAGAACTCAAAAAGGAGTGAGATGAGAGCATGGCTGAGATAAGGATTGCTATTGTAGGATTCGGTAATTGCGCAAGCTCTTTGATTCAGGGTATTGAATATTACAAGACATTAGGTGACAGCCATCCCGACCGGTCTCTTGGATTAATGCACTATGACCTTGGAGGATACAAGCCGTCTAACATCAAGATTGTTGCCGCATTTGATATAGACCAGAGGAAAGTTGGCAGACCGCTTAAAGATGCGATTTTTGCCAAACCTAATTGTACAAAGGTATTTCATAAAAATATTTCTGACTATCCTCTACGTGTGATGATGGGAAGGGTTCTCGATGGCATTTCCCCTCACATGAAAGATTATCCAGATGACCGGCGGTTTATTGTTGCGAGAAAAAAACCATGTGATGTCGTGAAAGCTCTAAAACAAAGCGGCGCTGAAATACTCATAAGTTATTTGCCAGTGGGCTCAGAGAGGGCAACAGCTTTTTATGCAGATGCTTGCCTGAAGACTGGTACAGGCTATATTAATTGTATTCCTGTCTTTATCGCATCTAACAAATCCTGGGCAAAGCGCTTTGAAGAGAAAAAAATACCTGTAATAGGTGACGATATTAAAAGCCAGATAGGTGCAACCATCATTCACCGGGCATTAACAAGATTGTTTGAAGACAGAGGCGTTAAGGTTGATGCTACCTATCAGTTAAATGTTGGTGGAAATACCGATTTTTTAAATATGCTTAACAGGAACAGGGTAAAATCCAAGAAGATATCAAAAACAGAGGCTGTACAGTCTCAACTCCATACCCCGTTAAAAATTGAAAATATTCATATAGGTCCTTCTGACTATGTGCCCTGGCTCCTTGATAATAAAATCTGTTTTCTCAGAATGGAGGGAACGACTTTCGGAAACATACCTATAAATCTTGAACTCAGACTCTCGGTAGAAGACTCTCCGAACAGTGGAGGCGTGGTGATAGACGCCATACGATGCTGCAAAATTGCTCTTGAAAGAGGGGTAGGTGGAGTACTTGTTTCTCCTTCAGCATATTTCATGAAACACCCCATGATCCAGTTCCCTGATGAAGAGGCACGTGATATGGTTGAAAATTTTATTTCAGGGAAGAGAGTAAGATAACGTGTGATAAGTGCAAAATTCGGGCACTTCCTTGATAAGCCTCTCAGTCCACTTATAAAAAAGATTCACTTAAATCCAAATATACTCACCATAGCAGGTTTTGTCGTTACCTGTGTTGCTGCTCTTGTGATTCCCTATAACTTAAAACTTGGCGGAATGCTTATTCTCAGTGGTGGGTTATTCGACATGCTTGACGGCGTTATTGCAAGAGTCAATGAAAGGACTACAAAGTTCGGTGCATTCCTCGATTCTGTACTTGACAGATATGCTGACGCATTCATTTTCCTTTCACTATCTTGGTATTTTGCTTCGGAAGGTAACCAGACAGGTGTTATCTTGAGTCTCGGCACACTGGTTGGTGCGTTTCTTATCAGCTATGCAAGGGCAAGGGCAGAGGGACTCGGTGAATCAGGCCATACAGGCATCATGGAAAGACCTGAGAGGATAATTCTTCTGGCATTCGCTGCATTAACAGGATGGCTTATTCCAGTACTATGGATAATGCTCATCCTTACCCATTTTACCGTTATCCAAAGGGTTTATCATGTATGGAAAGCGATGAAAGAATAATGAGAGCCCAAAGAAGAACCCTGCGGCAAAACCACAGGGTATCTAAAAATATTTAAAAATTACCCCATTTTGTCATTCCTGTGCAGGCAGGAATCCAGAAGGATAAAATACGCAAAACCCTCTGGATTCCGCATCAAGTGCGGAATGACAGATTTGATACCTCTTCCTAAAAATTCTTGCTGGGTAGTTCATTTTACTTATATTGTAGAATATAAGAATGGAGCGGGCGACGGGATTTGAACCCGCGACCTTCAGCTTGGGAAGCTGACACTCTACCGCTGAGTTACGCCCGCATTACTGATTTTATAAATCAGCATGAGCGTAAAAGTCAAGGAAAGGTCGCTTTAATTTTTTCTTAGTTCAACAAAGTACTCAGCCTCAAGAGTACTATAGAATATCTTATCACAGAGGGTTAATGCCGAAAATGTGTGCAACTTAAACAGAATTTTGATAAACTTTTACTAAATAAAAGATTCAAGGGAGGAGAGCCGTGAAAATGAAATTTTTATCAATTGTTATACTGATTGCATTTGTTGCAAGCCTTTCAGGATGCGCATCGCTTACCGAAGAACACAAGGGTGCGACAACCGGTGCAGCAGTCGGAGCAGCGACAGGTGCCGTAGGAGGAGCGTTAGTGGCTGGAAAGGGTTCCAGGACTACGGGAGCGATCATCGGAGGACTTGTAGGAGCACTTGTAGGTGGTGCTATCGGGCACTATGCCTATGACGTTAAAAGATCCCGCCAGGAGACAGCCAATAAGTACAATTATCAGCCATCAATGGGTACAATGGTAAGGATTGAAGATGTATCTGTAGTACCTAATGCTGTGAATCCCGGTAAGAAAGTAGATATTAAGGTAACCTATGCCTTGCTCGTGGCTTCACCTACTGAGCAGATAAGCATAACAGAGATAAGAGAGATACGGCATGATGGCGAGCTGGTCGGTAAACCAGAGGTAAACGTGACTCATGTCGGGGGCACTTATACATCTACAGTTCCTGTCTATCTGCCAGCTAATGCGAAAAAAGGAACCTATACAGTAATAACGACTATTCAGGCTCCAAATGCAAAAGATTCAAGAGAGATGACCTTTAGCGTGAAATAGTATTTTCTATGTCCGGGCTTTCATCTGATGGCCCGGATTTACTTCCTCCCAGTATGCAACTATTGTTTATTGCCACTTGCCCATTTTGCAATTATGTCAACCACCTGGTCCTCAATGCCGAAAAATCCATGATTGCTTATTAATGCCTCGCAGGGATTTGATGCAGACGGTAATCCTCCCGTGACTTCGAAAAAATCGACTTTTGGGCTGTTCTTCATGCGCTGAGCGGATTGCTGCGCTTCTTCAAATGACGTGACTTTAGGTGACAACCTCTCTATGAATTAAGCAAATTGGCCTAAAGCCAGAATTATTTTACACAGCAATGATATGATATTATTAACCATGCAACTCTCATCTCAGCAACTCAAAAACAAGATTCTTAAAGATAAATACAACTCTCTTGTCTTTGAGAAGGGAAGGGGGAGGGAGATATACCTTGTCGGAGGGTATGTAAGGGACATTTTGAGGAATATACGCTCAAAAGACAGGGACTATATTGTGAGCGGAGACATCAGAAGTTTTGTAAAGGAAATCAGAAAGATTACCGGTGGAACCATCGTTGAGCTCAGAAAAGAGCACATGATCAGGATTGCCTTAGAGGGAGGTGCAACCCTTGATTTTTCAAAACCTATGGGAGCTCTTGAAAAAGATCTGTCAAAAAGGGACTTTACCATTAATGCAATAGCCTGGTCTCCAGAGACAGGAATAGTAGACCCATATAATGGAGTTAAAGATATCAGGCAGAGGAAAATACGTTCTCTATCTGATAAAAACCTTATTTCTGACCCTTTAAGGATGCTCAGAGCATATAGGTTTGCTGCAGAACTTAATGGGTATATAGAAAAGGGCACTCGTAAGTCAATGAAAACACTACATAAAAAGATAAAAAGAGCATCTTCTGAAAGAATAACTTTAGAGCTTTTTAATTTGTTAAACCTGAAACATTCGGCAAAATACCTTAAAATGGCACTTATTGATGGCATATTATATGACATTTTATCTATTTCTTACAATCAGTTAGAAACAAACGTTAAAGAAATATCTCGATTTGAAACAATAAATAAAAATAATTCTTTAAAAATTAAAGTTCTACTTAAGAAAATATTTTCTCAAAACCTTGTTTATAAAGGATTAATCTGTCTTGAGTTATTATTACTCAATAATGGTGCATATTTTCTTAAAGAACATTCAAAGATCAGAATGAGTAATAGAATAAAAAAAAGGATAGAACTGGCTCATAAAGGAAGCAGACAGTTCAAAGAAAAAGGGAAGGAAAAATTATTTGATGTCTTTTTAGCCTCAAAAGAGGCTTCAATTGATGTTTTGATAATTTCAGGTAACGTAGATTTGATTAAAGAATATGAAAGGTATAAGAGAACATGGAAAAGGGGGATTTTAAGTTCTGAAGAGGTTATTAAAGTTACAGGGGTAAGGTCAGGTCCTCAGATTGGGATAATGATAACTGAGATAAAGAGGGCTCAATTTGAGGGGAAAGTAAAGACAAAGAAAGATGCAATTAGATTAATTACTTCTATAATTTAACATAATATATCTTATCAGACATATTATACAAACAAAAATTGTGAATAAACTGTTATTATCTCTGTTAAAAATGGATACCATCTTTTGAAATCTATATGTTTCACCATACCTGAATATGTTTTAGGCATATGAAATATCACGCAAAATGAATAGGTTATAGTGTATCTATCAGGTCTCCTCGCATCAAATTTCCTTCTATCTCTGCAGCCCTAACTCTGACAAGGGTTTTTTGAGGATATGCATTTGAGTTTATTTTTATTTTAAGGTAATTGCTTGTAGTTCCAGTTGAAAATCCATCAGAGCCCTTCTCTTCTATAATAACCTCAAGGGTCTTATGGAGTTGAGAGAGCATGTAATTAATTTTCTTCTTTGTATTTAAAGCATTTAACTCATAAACTCTTTCCTTTTTGATTTCAGAAGTGCACTGTTGAGCCATTTCTGAAGCAATAGTTTTTGGTCTTCTTGAAAAAGGGAAAATATGCATGTATGAGAGAGGCAGATACTCAAGCAATTTCTTAGTTTTTTGAAAATCCTTTTCAGTTTCACCGGGAAAGCCAACAATTATATCCGTTCCTATTGCGATATCAGGTACTCTACTCAATATTGTTTCTATCTTTCTCTTAAAATCTTCATCGCTATACATTCTGTTCATACTCTTTAATATAGTATTACTTCCACTTTGCATTGGTAAATGAATGTGTTTGCATAACCTTTTATCCTTAAGTAATTGAATAAGTTCATTATCTACTTCATTACTCTCGATAGAACTTAGTCTTATCCTTTGAATTTGTGTTTTTTCTAAAATAGTTCTAATAAGCTCTGAGAGTTTAATTTTAGGTATGAGATCATATCCATATGAGCCAAGATGTATTCCCGTAAGAACTATTTCGTTGTATCCGGAATCACAAATTTCCCTAACATGCTGCACAACTTTTTGCATATCAAGACTCCTTGATCTTCCTCTTGCCAGTGGAACTACACAATACGTACATGAATAATTACAACCATCCTGCACTTTAATATTTGGTCTTGATTTACTGCTGTGACTGAAAGTTATACTTTCAGTATTATTTGTTAACATATTAATAATATTATATTTATTGTTATTATTTACGATGAAGTCAACGCCATCTATTTTTTTTAAATCATTCGGTCTAAGTTGTGAATAGCAGCCAGTAACAATAACCTTTGCACCTGTCCTTAAAGCTCTCCTGATGAGTTGTCTTGATTGATAATCGCTTTTTGCTGTTACAGAACAGGTATTGATTATACAATAATCAGGACATTCAGATAATGTTACGACAGACCATCCGTATTTAATGAGATTCCCTTCAATAACATCGCTTTCAGACTGATTGACTCTGCAACCGAGTGTAAGGACCGCGACCTTCATTCCTTAATAACTTTTCCTTCAAGAGAGTGCTGCCTTCCCCTCGTTATTTCAACATGTAGTACTGTGCCTTTTTCACTCTCAACCTTAGGAATGTTCACTATTTTGTTTGTCCTTGTCCTTCCCGTAAGCTTTCCCTTATCTGTCACACTCTCTCCTTCAATAAGTATCTCATGTGTTGTTCCTTCGAGAGACCTGTTCTTTTTCTCTGTTATCTCCTCTTGAATCTCCAGTATCTGTTGCAGCCTTTCAGATTTTACCTCTTTTGATAAATGGCCTTTCATTTCTTCAGCTCTTGTACCCGGTCTTGAAGAAAATTTAAAGGCAAATATCCCATCAAATTCTATCTCTTTTAATGCCTTTACTGTATGGATATGGTCTTCCTCTGTCTCACCAGGAAATCCTGCAATAATGTCCGAGGTTATTGCAATGCCCTGAACCTTATCTCTCAACCGTAAAACCTTTTTCATGTATTCTTCATATGTGTATCTTCTATTCATAAGCCTTAACACATTGTTAGAGCCAGACTGCAATGGAAGGTGAATATGCTCACATACTTTAGTGAGTTCAGCGATAGCATCCATAAGCTCATCAGATAAATCTCCCGGATGGGATGTCACAAACCTTATCCTTTCAATACCCCCTACCCTCTCAAGTCTTCTTAAAAGTCCTGGAAAATTGATATCACTTCTATAAGAATTTACATTCTGTCCAAGAAGGGTTATTTCCTTATATCCTTGCTCAGCGAGTTCTTTTATCTCTGCGCATATGTTCTCACTTGACCTCGACCTTTCTCTCCCCCTCGTGTATGGAACGACACAGTAGCTACAGTAATTATTACACCCATACATTATTGTAACCCACGCCTTTACCTCGTCTCCTCTTTTCACCGGAAGGTCTTCTTTTGCTATATCAGGATTATCTTCTAAGGCGAGTGAGCGGTTCCTTCTTGAGACAATATCATGAAGCATGTGTATGTTCTGTGGACCGAATACAAAATCTACATAAGGCGCTCTTGTGAATAAATTTCCTCCTTCATGCTGTGCGATACATCCTGCAACTGCTACTTTCATTTCTGGCCGTCTTTTCTTATAAGACTTTGTCTTTCCGAGTTCGCTGTAAAACTTCTGTTCAGCCTTCTGCCTTATTCCACAAGTGTTGAATATAATCAGGTCTGCTTTACGCGGATCATGAGTTTCAAAATACCCGTCTTTCTGAAGAACCCCGAGCATCTTCTCAGAGTCATGGACATTCATCTGACAACCAAAAGTTCGTATAAATACTGTCTTCATCATTTTTAAAATGTAACATTAATTGTCTGTTTCTGACAAGAAGAGCCATGCACTCACAATAAAACCTGTTTCCTTGAAATATTAGGTCTCTTAATTCTATTATAGAGCATGTTTGGAACACTGCTGAGAACAGTCTTCGGGACAAAAAATGAGCGTGAGATTAAAAGGCTTTTGCCTCTTGTAGAGCATGTCAACTCTTTAGAGGCAGAAATTACAAGCCTTTCAGACACCCAGATTAAAGAAAAAAATGAGGAATTTAAGAAGCGCCTTGAAGCCGGTGAAACTCTTGAAGATATATTACCACAGTCTTTCGCAGTAATACGTGAAGTATCCAGGCGAATACTAAAGATGAGACATTTTGATGTTCAGATCCTCGGTGGTATCGTACTCCATGAGGGCAAGATATCAGAGATGAAGACAGGTGAAGGGAAAACCCTCGTTGCAACCCTGCCTGTCTGTTTGAATGCACTTGAAGGAAAAGGTGTTCATGTTATCACGGTGAATGACTATCTTGCAAAAAGGGATACCCAATGGATGGGACCAATATACAACTTTCTTGGCCTCACCGTTGGAGTAATACAACATGACAGCTCTTTCATCTATGACCCATCATATTCTTCCACAGACAAGAGACTGGAATTTCTCAGGCCATGTTCAAGACAGGAGGCCTATTTAACTGACATAACCTATGGGACAAACAATGAATTCGGCTTTGATTATCTTAGAGACAATATGAAATATGATATATCTGATTACTGTCAGAGGGAACTGAATTATGCAATCGTGGACGAGGTAGACAGTATTCTGATAGATGAAGCACGAACACCACTCATCATTTCAGGCCCTTCAGAAGAATCCACGGATAAATATTACAAGATAGACAAGCTTATTCCGAGACTTCAAAAAGATAATGATTACACGATTGATGAAAAGGCAAAGTCTGCTATTCTTACTGAAGAAGGGAATATCAAGGTAGAAAGATTACTCGGTGCAGGTAACCTTTATGACCCATCAAATATTGAACTTGTACACCATGTCCTCCAGGCATTGAAGGCGCACACCCTTTATAAAAGGGATGTTGATTATGTCGTCAAAGATGGTGATGTCATTATTGTAGACGAATTTACCGGAAGGCTCATGCCTGGTCGGCGCTGGTCAGACGGACTTCATCAGGCAGTAGAAGCAAAAGAGGGAGTGAAAATTGAAAGTGAGAATCAGACTCTTGCCACCATCACCTTTCAGAACTATTTCAGGATGTACAAGAAACTTGCAGGAATGACAGGAACAGCAGATACAGAGGCGGAAGAATTTGCAAAGATTTATAACCTTGAAGTTGTTGTGATACCAACAAATGAACCAATGATAAGAGATGACCATCCTGACATGGTTTATAAGACAGAGAGAGGGAAATTCAATGCAGTTTTAACAGAAATTGAAGAACTTCATAAAAAAGGGCAGCCTGTTCTTGTGGGAACTATCTCTATAGAGAAATCTGAAGTATTGAGCCACATGCTCAAGAAGAAAGGTATCCCGCACTCTGTACTCAATGCAAAGTATCATGAAAGTGAGGCAGAGATAATTGCACAGACAGGGAGAAGTGGTGCTGTTACTATAGCAACAAATATGGCTGGTCGAGGAACAGACATAATTCTTGGAGGTAATCCTAAAGGCCTTGCCAGAGAGTTTTTGAGAGACAAAAAAGAGTATACCGAAGACGAATGGAAGCATACTCTTTCAAAGGCTGAAGATATCTGTAAAAAAGATAGAGAAAAAGTATTATCCCTTGGAGGCTTCCACATACTCGGCACAGAGAGGCATGAGGCAAGAAGGATAGATAATCAGTTGAGAGGTCGTTCAGGCAGGCAGGGAGACCCTGGTTCTTCAAGATTTTATCTTTCACTTGAAGATGACCTTATGAGGATCTTTGGCTCTGACAGGATATCAGGTCTTATGGGAAAACTTGGCATGGACGAAGATATGCCTATAGAAAATAAGATGGTTACAAAAGCTATAGAGAATGCTCAGAAGCGTGTTGAAGCGCATAACTTTGATATAAGGAAGCACCTCCTTGAAT
>JAOUJR010000249.1 GCA_029883145.1 Nitrospirota bacterium | reverse complement strand
GGGTATAATGTTGAAGTTGTTGTATCAGGGGAGTCATCGATTTTAAATGCCGTATCAACGCATTATGTAGGTCACGGTGATGCTCTTGTGGCATCAAAGAAGACAACCATTTCACAGAGGCTCCAGATAAAGGATTATACAATCACGGATTTTGATGAGGGGATCGAAACAGGTGCATTATCATTTGATGAAGGAACGATGGTTGACACGGATGAATTTGATAAGGCAGTGGATAAGGCAGTTGAAGATGTTGAAGTAATAGAAGACAAGCGAGATGCAGAAGTTGTAAGGGATGTTGCGCCACCCATAGTAAAGCTTATTAATGGAATCCTGATTAATGCGATAAAGGCTGGTTCGAGCGATCTCCATATTGAACCATTTGAAAATTCTCTCAGGGTGAGACAGAGGGTTGACGGTACAATATTTACAGTGATGAACCTACCAGTGAAGATAAAAGCTGCCGTATCATCAAGGCTTAAGGTAATGGCAAGGCTCGATATTGCAGAGAGACGGGTTCCTCAGGACGGGAGGATTAAACTGAGATTTGGCAAAGGGAAAGAGATTGATTTTCGTGTTTCTACTGTACCGTGCCTTTTCGGTGAGAGAGTTGTGCTAAGGCTCCTCGATAAATCAAACCTCCAGTTAGACCTTTCAAAGCTTGGATTTGAAGAAGATCCATTGAAAGACTTCATGAATGCACTGGATAAACCATATGGCATGGTCTTAGTTACAGGACCTACTGGATGTGGCAAAACGACAACACTGTATTCTGCGTTGAATTATATTAACAAGGTGGGTATTAATATATCAACTGCAGAAGATCCTGTTGAATATAACTTCTTGGGGATAAATCAAGTGCAGGTAAAGGAGGATATAGGTCTTACATTTGCTGCAGCGTTAAGGTCTTTTTTAAGGCAGGACCCTGATGTCATCATGGTTGGAGAGATTCGTGACTTTGAAACAGCCGAGATTGCAGTAAAGGCAGCCTTAACAGGCCACCTTGTGTTGAGCACGTTGCATACGAATGATGCGCCGGGCACTATAAGCAGGTTATTGAATATGGGAATTGAACCTTTTCTTGTATCAGCATCTGTTATACTTATAATGGCGCAGAGACTTGTGAGAAAGGTATGCACACAGTGCAGGGAAGAGGAAAAGATTCCAATTCCTGCTCTGATAAAGATAGGATTTTCAGAAGAAGAGGCGAAGACGATAAAATGTTACAAAGGAAAGGGTTGTCCTGTATGCAATGGTTCTGGATATAAGGGAAGGATAGCCCTCTATGAGGTTATGCCTCTCAGGGAAGAGGTCAAAGAGATGGTTCTTGAAGGTGCATCAGCAGACGAGATAAAAAGGACTGCGATCAGGCTTGGCATGAAGACCCTGAGAATGAGTGGCCTCGCGAAGATAAAAAATGGTATTACCTCTGTTGAAGATGTAATGAGGGCTACATTCGGAGACTAATAATATTTAAAATTTAAAAATAAGAATTATGGAATTATTTTATATTAAATTTTTAAATTTTTGTTTTAAATTCTCACAAAGTGAGCTATGCCTGTTAAGTTAGGTCAGCTTCTGATAGCATCTAAAGCCATATCAGAGGAGCAACTGAAGGAGGCTCTGAATCTCCAGAGGAGAGAGGGTGGGAGGCTCGGGACGAACCTTGTAAAGTTGGGGTATGTCACTGAGGAAAGCCTTGTGACCTTTCTCAGCAGACAGTGTGGTGTTCCCGCAATAAACCTCTCTGATTATAAGATAGACCCATCTTTATTAAAGCTCATACCTGTTGATATGGCGAGGAAATATCTTATCATGCCTGTTGCGCGAGTAGGAGCAACCCTCACGATTGCGATGGCTGATCCCTCCAATGTATTTGCGATAGACGATGTAAAGTTTATGACGGGGTATAATGTTGAAGTTGTTGTATCAGGGGAGTCATCGATTTTAAATGCCGTATCAACGCATTATGTAGGTCACGGTGATGCTCTTGTGGCATCAAAGAAGACAACCATTTCACAGAGGCTCCAGACAAAGGATTATATAATCACGGATAATGAATTAAGCGATAGTGAGATAACAACTTCTGCCGATGAAGGTCCTATGGTTGATGTTGATGAATTTGATAAGCTCGTAGGAGATGCACTTGATAGTGTTGAGGCTGTTATTGATAAAGAGGATTCATCCACTGTAAAAGAGATTGAAGAACCAATAGTAAAGCTTGTCAATGGTATACTTATCAATGCGATAAAAGGTGGTGCAAGTGATATCCATATAGAGCCGTACGAGCGGTCCTTAAGAGTCAGATACAGAGTTGATGGCGTGATGTTTAATGCGATGAATCTCCCGATAAAGATAAAGAGTTCTGTGACCTCCAGGCTTAAGATAATGGCAAGGCTTGATATTGCAGAGAGGAGACTTCCACAGGATGGAAGGATCAAATTACGACTCGGCAAAAAGCGAGAGATAGATTTTCGTGTTTCGGTTCTCCCATGCCTTTTTGGTGAAAAAACTGTTCTGAGAATCCTCGATAAGTCAAACCTTCAGGTAGACCTCACAAAGCTTGGATTTGAAGAAGAGGCATTGAAAGACTTCATGGATGCACTGGATAAACCATATGGCATGGTCTTAGTTACAGGGCCAACTGGAAGCGGTAAGACAACAACACTCTATTCTGCGTTGAGTTATCTTAACAAGCCAGGTATTAATATAATGACTGCTGAGGATCCTGTCGAGTATAATTTTTTAGGGATCAATCAGGTGCAGGTAAGGGAAGAGGTGGGACTTACATTTGCTGCATCCTTAAGGTCTTTTTTAAGACAGAGCCCTGATATCATCATGGTTGGAGAGATTCGTGACTTTGAAACAGCTGAGATTGCAGTAAAGGCAGCCTTAACAGGCCACCTTGTGTTGAGCACATTGCACACGAATGATGCGCCAAGCAGCATAAGCAGGTTATTGAATATGGGAATTGAACCCTTTCTTGTATCAGCATCTGTTATACTTATAATGGCGCAGAGACTTGTGAGAAAGGTATGCACACAGTGCAGGGAAGAGGAAAAGATTCCAATTCCTGCTCTGGTAAAGATAGGATTTTCAGAAGAAGAGGCGAAGACGATAAAATGTTACAAAGGAAAGGGTTGTCCTGTATGCAATGGTTCTGGATATAAGGGAAGGATAGCCCTCTATGAAGTTATGCCTGTGGTGGTAGAGGTCAAAGAGATGGTTCTTGAAGGTGCATCAGCAGACGAGATAAAAAGAACTGCGGTGAAGTTTGGCATGAAGACTCTGAGAATGAGTGGCCTTACTAAAGTGCAAGAAGGCATTACCTCGATAGAAGAGGTATTGAGGATTACATTCGGAGATTGATAAATGAGTTGATAGTTTTCAGTTGTGAGTTTTCAGTCTCATAACGAACAACTAATAACTAACAACTGGAAGGAGTGAATTATGGCGACACTTTATGATTTATTGAAGATGATGATAGAAAGAGGTGCTTCGGACCTCCATATTACCACAGGAAGTCCTCCGAGGTTGAGGGTAGAT
>JAOUJR010000248.1 GCA_029883145.1 Nitrospirota bacterium | reverse complement strand
TATGAAATGTTATGAGGAAGATATATAATGCCTGTCTGTCCTAAATGCCATTCCTGGAAGAAGAAATCTCATTATCAATTTCATATTAAATACTGCGTCAAGGCCTAGTAAATAGAGAGCAAGGCTTGTATGACAGAAAAGGCAGTTTTGTAGAAAGTCGTTGCATATATTACGCACGCGCGAAAGAGTAGTGAGAGATTATTGTGGAGGGCGTTTTTTCTTTTTCCTTCTTTTATGATGGGCACGTTCTTTATGCCCTTGCTTCTTAGCTTTTCCCTTTCGCGGCAATTTTCTTCACTAGATTCATGGTACGGTAGAGTTAAAAGTGTCTGCGCGCGCGCCCTAGGGGGGGATCCCTCTTCAGGCTCTAACATACCTGTATAGCATATCCAGAAAGAGAAGTAGGGTTAGTTTATGTGCAACATGGTTGTGCACATGGTTGTGCATAGGTATGTTCAACATATCTGTTAGCAATAATGCTATCAGGTATGCTCAGCATAGTTTGAATGGGGATGTTATACATCCATGTTATACATAGATGTTCGACATACCTGTTTAACATACCCTAAGAATTTCTCATCCAGAACTGGAGGAGCTTCTTTCCCAGCCAGGCAGTTACAAAACAGAAGGTAAAGGCCATGAGGCTCTCTAACAGGTTCTGAGGGGGCCTGTAGAAATAGTAGGTACTCATTAGTACAGCAAATATGAGGCTCTGTATGATCCAGCCAGCAGCTCCTGAAATCCTACTTATCGCTTTCTCCACCTTTTCGGCCTGGGCTCCTTAGAGGCTTTTCTCTTGATTCTGGGCTCTTTCCTTCTCTTCTTTTTGGAGGCTGCTAACAGGCCCTGGAGGTTCCTTCTCCTGGCCAGGTAGAGTATGATGGCTCCTCCAAAAATGCCGATTAGGGCTAGGGTTCCATACTGGGCCTCAGGAGCTACGATTTCAGGGGGAGCAAATACACCAGGAGCCCCTACCTTCTGGAGAGGAGTATAGCCCCCAGAGAATCCTCCCTGGCCAGTAACTTTAGTTACCTGGAGGCTGAAGGTTTGATTCTGTACACTGGTAGGGTTAGAGGTTGTGTACACTGTGTAGTTATGCTGGCCTTCTGTAGAGGGAGCATTAAAGGAGATCGTTAAGGCCCCAGAGGAGAATGAGCCTGTAGATCCAGCTAGGGAGCCTCCTGTTTCCAGTTTGGCCGTGAGGCCAGTACTGTTACTGGGAGCCTGAGCTTTCCCCTGATAATAGATGGATCCTGAGACTGTGAGGCTCTCTCCTGGCTCAGCCTGTGTTTTGGAGGGAGTAGCACTCATCACTCTGATATCAGGCTCAAACGTGAACAGATCTGCGTGAGAGCCTGAGCCACTGGCTCCCTCAGTATCGTAGGCCTTAGTATCGCTGCTGAGTACATCTATAGATCCCTGAGGATAGCCCCAGGATAGAAGGATCCTCCAGGAGAGAGTGAAGGCTGTACTGTTTTTCTCCTCTTCTATGCAGCCTGAAGCGTTCAGGGTACAGTAGCCTGAGGGATCTGAATTTATGCTGAAAGAGGCTGTAGCGTTATCCCAGGCCAGAGTTACAGAGCCATTCAGGGCCACTGTGCAATTTTTCAGCTCTAAGATCCCATCAGTATCCTGGATGGAACAGTTTAGAGAGAGCCATTCATTAGCATAGAGGGGGCTGGCTGAGGCCTCAAACTCCCCTATCGTAGGGGCTACATTAGTGACATAATCTACTGTGAGGTAGGGATCTAGGCTATCATACTCTGAAGCTCGAAAGAACCATCTTAAAGCCTGAGTATCAGAATCCTCAATAGTGCTCTTCATCCTGTAAGTGATGTAGGTTGAGCTGGAGGAAACAGAAGAGGTAACATCTACACTGTACCATCCATAGGTAGTTTCCTTTCCTTCTATAATGGCTCCATGATTGTGCAGAACCGTGAGATCCCAGTCACTACTATCTAAAGTAGCTCCCATATCTTCCGTATGATGAACCAAACAATCCCCCCTATCCCCTGAGCCCTCTGTAGCCTCATCATAGTAGTAGAGGTAGAAATCGGCATCTGTGATAGTGGCTCCATCAGGAATAGAGGATGCATCAAATCTACAGAAAACTCTCCACCACAAATATTGAGAAATTTCAGTGTACCATCTTTCTCCGGCCACTAGGTAGGTTTTTGTGTCTGAAACCCCAGCGAAAACTCCATCTGAATATTGTATATGTCCATCGCATGACTGAGTGTAGAATGTTTCAGTCGCTGGATCTATCCTTAAGATCCCTGAAGGGCTCAGGCTCCAGGTTCCAAAAATGAAATCTGCTTTCATCCCCTGTGCATGAGGCTCTATGAGAACAGGCTGCTGTAGGAAGTCTATGGCTGAGAACTGATCCTCCTTTACTGATAGGTTTCCATCAGCCTTGAGAAACTCGAATAGGGAGCCAGTGAACTCTATGGGTTCAGTGATCTCAGCCGCTACGGTTTCATTCTTACATTTTGAGCCTACGATCCCAGCCCAGGCCTGGATCAGCCTGAACTGTTCTGGATCAGCCATCTCAGAAGTGAAAGATACATCATGTTTCAGAGGGCCATTAAAGACATAGGTTAGGTTCAGCCAGCCAGCCCAGGAGTGAAAGGCCTTAATGATCTCCAGCCTATCAGATCTCTCTATGACACTCCAGGTAGGAGAGCCAGCCTGGGCTCCTATGGGATCCCATTTATTCACTTTCCATCTTTCCACATCCCAGCGTTCATCATACAGCCTGATCTCACTCATGTTAGGATCCCAGAACTCAGCGTAATAATCGTAGATCCTACAGCCTATCTGGGCTGCTCTTACCTGATGGTAGCCCTCTGAACTGTAGTGATCCTCATAGATGTAGGGTACATAGTGAGATCCATTATAGATCCAGAGGGGCTCTGATCTCCAGGTTACTGAGCCATCAGCGTTCACGGTTTCAGAATAGTTAGAGCCCCTATAGTAGCCTGGCTCCTGAGGAGGGGCCTGGCCCCTAGCCTCAAGAGAAAGGAGAAAGGAGCTGGCTACCGAAATCAGTAGGATCAACAGCAGCTTTCGTTTCAACATTTTTAGGGCCTCTCATCTCTTCTTTAACGCTATAGCTATAACCACTACTATTAGGAGCACTATTACAGGGAGAGAGATCTGGCCTATGATCCCAATTCCTCTCTGATAAGTGTAGATTTTAGATCCTCCAGAGCCTTCTGAAACTTCATTCTCCTGGAGATCCATGTTCTCCCCAGGATCCTCAGGCTCCTGATCTTCAGCCTCTTCAGGAGGAGAGGCCTCAGGAAGATACTCTGAAACTGAGCCTACTATGGAGATAAAGCAGATTCCGGTAGCAGATCCAGAATGAGCCCCTATCTGGTAGGAGGCCATATACTCTAGGGTTCCTGTCTCTCCATCAGGCTCTGTTACATTCATATAGGATACTACGGTAGTGGCTGGAACCTGGAAGGTAGCAGCTGCAGTACACTTGTAGCCTTCTATTCCTGTAACTCTCCCCTCATACCAGGAAACCTTGATCGTAGCAG
>JAOUJR010000247.1 GCA_029883145.1 Nitrospirota bacterium | reverse complement strand
ATACCAAGTTTTTTTAGCCGTTCCTCTGGTGACATTATAATCCTAATTCTTCAGGGATACCTATCCTTCCAAGCACTGCAGAAGCTGCAGCAACTGCAGGGTTTGAAAGGTAAACTTCACTCTCAGGATGGCCCATCCTCCCAACAAAGTTTCTGTTTGTCGTCGCAATAGCCTTCTCACCTTTTGCGAGTATTCCCATATGCCCTCCAAGGCACGGACCACATGTTGGTGTAGAGACGACCGCCTCGGCTTCTATAAATATATCGAGCAATCCTTCTTTCATTGCCTGCCTGTAGATTTTCTGAGTTGCAGGGATTACAATCATTCTCACATGAGGGTTTACTTTCCTTCCTTTCATCACCATAGCTGCCTCCCGTAAATCCTCAAGGCGACCATTTGTGCATGAGCCCACAATAACCTGGTCAATATATATCTCAAAGAGCTCTGCTGCTGGTCTTATATTTGATGGAAGATGAGGACATGAAACAGTAAGAGGAATCTTTGAACAGTCATATTCGCGTATCTCAACATATTGTGCACTGTTGTCAGATATATAAAATGTATAAGGTCTTTTTGCTCTTTCCTTTACATAAGACTCTGTAATTTCATCTGGTACAATTATTCCATTCTTCCCGCCGGCCTCTATCGCCATATTGCACATGGTAAGCCTTCCATACATAGGAAGTGTTCTTATGGTCTCTCCTTCAAACTCCATCGCCCGGTAAAGTGCACCATCAACACCTATGTCACCAATGGTATAAAGGATTAAATCCTTGCCCCCAACCCATTTGTTCAATCTGCCATAATATATACATTTCATTGACTCCGGAACCTTGAACCAGCACTCACCAGTTGCCATTGCAGCAGCCACATCTGTTGAGCCCACACCTGTTGAGAATGCTCCAAGTGCACCATAGGTGCATGTATGGCTGTCAGCACCAATGATTAAATCTCCTGGCACCACAAGCCCTTCCTCAGGCAAAAGTGCATGTTCAATGCCCATTCTGCCTACCTCAAAATAAAGGCTGAGATGATATTCCCTCGAAAACTCTCTGAGCATTTTACACTGCTCTGCTGCCTTGATATCTTTCTGCGGAGCAAAATGGTCAGGGACAAGTACAATCCTGTCTCTGTCAAAAACATTCTTTGCACCGATATTTTTAAATTCCGATATTGCAATGGGCGCGGTGATGTCATTTGCGAGTATAAGGTCTACCTTTGCATTGATTAAATCCCCTGGCATGACCTCTTCCCTGCCTGAATGAACTGCGAGTATCTTCTCGGTAATTGTCATTTTTCCTCCTCTGAATCCCGCCTGCAAGCTTGTCAGCTTTACAGCCTTCAAGCATTATATCAACTTATTGCGCAATTCCAGATTATCTATATCAATATTATACCTCATGAAACAGCTAATCATTATAACACCTCTTATTACCCTTTTCTCTCAAATGCCTTGCCTGCGATAAGCACAAAAATAACTGAGGTAAGAATAATTACTGCTGCATCAACTACAAAAAAAAAGTCAGGGCTCATCGGGCCTGTCTCGAACTTGAAGATTACATGTTTCATGGCATCAATACCATACGTGAGAGGGTTTATCTTTGCACATATTTGTAGGATGTCAGGCAGAAGCTTTACCGGGTACATTGCACCTGACAGAAAAAACATCGGCATCACGATAAAATTCATGATGACACTGAAACTCTCATAACTTTCATAGAATGTCGCAAGGACAATCCCGAAAGCAGATATAGAAAATGAGGTAAAGGCACATATAAAGATAACCGCTATGATCTGCACTACACTGAGATTAAAACCAAGGATCGGAAAAAGGGCAAGAATAATTGCTGCCTGGATTGTGGATACAATTGTACCGCTTAATGCCTTCCCCACAACGATGGAAAGTCTCGATACAGGGGCAACAAGGATCTCCTTCATAAATCCGAATTCCTTGTCCCAGATAATGGATATCGAAGAAAAAATAGAACTGAAAAGTATCGTCATCCCGAGTATTCCGGGAAAGATGAACTGTGTGTACGATACTCCTGTATCAGAAGGTACAAGTCTTGACAGCCCGGCTCCGACAATAAATAACCAAAGGAGTGGCCTTGCAATTGCAGAAAAAAGGCGACTCCTCTCCCTTATGAATTTCTTGAATTCCCTTGCAACGATTACATATATTGCATTAAATTCCATTACCTTTTTCCGAATCCCCACTTGCAAGCTTGCCAGCTTTTTAGCTTGCAGGCTTAATCATTTCTCTAATGCCTTCTCCTGTACGCACGTATTGATTCCTTGATGTCACTATCCAGCGATACCTCTTCTCTTATTGTTTTACCGGTCAGTTTCAGAAATACGTCATTCAATGTTGGCCTCTGAAGTCTCACGGAAATGACCTTTTCTCCGATGGTATTGATTATTTCAGGTATACACGTATCACCCATGCCACAGGTCATATAAATCTCGTTCTCTTTTTCTGACACATTAAATTTAAATAGCCTCTCTATCTCGTTTTTTGCGCTCACATTGTCAGTAGTCTTTATGTAAATAACATCTCCACCCACTGCCTTTTTCAGTTCATCAGGAGTTCCCATGGCAATTATCTTTCCATTGTCTATAATTGCAATCCTGTCACAGACCTCTGCCTCTTCCATATAATGAGTGGTCATAAAGATAGTCACTTTATGTTTCTCAGGAAGTTCTGCAATGAATTCCCACAGGTTAGTCCTGCTCTGAGGGTCAAGACCAAGTGTTGGCTCATCAAGAAATAAAACCCTTGGCCAGTGTATCATCCCTCTCGCAACCTCCAGCCTGCGTTTCATGCCCCCTGAGAATTTCTTCACAAGGTCATCCTTCCTGCTATATAAATCCACAAACCTCAGGACATCATCAACACGCTGCTGCATTTTGTCTTTCGCAACATTATAAAGATACGCATGAAAAATAAGGTTTTCACGGGCAGTAAGATCTTTGTCAAGTGTTGTGTCCTGAAAGACTATACCTATGGCTTTTCTCACCTCTGCAGGTTCTTTTATACAATCATGACCTGCAATAAATGCCCTGCCAGAAGTGGGAGCAAGGAGTGTGCAGAGGATATTGATGGTAGTAGTCTTTCCTGCACCATTCGGCCCGAGAAAGCCAAAGATTGTGCCTTCCTCAACCTCAAAGGAGACATCATTCACCGCAGTGATATCGCCAAATTTCTTTACTAAATTTTCGACCTTGATTATTGACATGTAGAAAGTCTAACAGAGAGTTATTGAAATTGTAAAATTCAATGAGATTGTGAGCAATTTCAGGCAGATATGATAAAATATTATAATAATAACTAAAACACACATTGTTCTTAGGGTTATAAAATGAAAGATAAGAATAAGACGAAACCTCAACTCATTAAAGAACTGGAGACTCTTCGAAAGCAGATGGTTGAACTTAAAGAGGCTGAAATCAAGCATACGCAGGCAGAGGAAGAGTTGCAGACAGGTGAGGAGAAATATCGCAGCCTTTTGGAGGGTTCGAGAGATGCAATCTATGTTACTACTCTTGCAGG
>JAOUJR010000246.1 GCA_029883145.1 Nitrospirota bacterium | reverse complement strand
AGCCTTTATAAGAAATACTTTTGTTTGCGAAATAAAGGGAAAAACTGCTAGCGATGATGGAAAAGACATGTTTTGGAGAGGAGAAAAAAAAAGACGGTAGATTTACTAATATAAATATTAAAGGGGGCATAGATGGGAATCAATTTTGGAGGTTACGAGTTTGATAATCCAGTAAAACTTGTAAGGTGGATAGCTCCTTATCGAGCAGGAATTTATTTAATTTTGGCTTTTGAATGGAATTCATTTCCTCCGTTCAGACCTATTTATGTTGGAGAATCAGAAAACATGTCAGAAAGCGGGTTTATTAGATCTCATCATAAATATCAATGCTGGATAAACCAAGTTGATAATATAAGCGATCTTTACATGTCTGCTCTTCCACTGCCTAAGTCTACTAAAGCAGAGAGAGAAAAAATAGAGTCAATGCTTATTTCTCTTTATGATCCGATCTGCAATCGGATATAATACTTAAGTACAGATAACGGGAGGAAAAAGAGGGCTGTGGATCTGCTAAATTAAAGGAGAAGCAAAGCTAAAATGACACTAATAAGTTGGATTTGGAGTATCTTCATATTAATTTTTTTTCTATTAGCAATTTTAAACTTTATTAGATCAACAAAGAAGGTCTCCGAATTTCAGGTTGAGGAAAGACCGATGAAAAACGTATCTTTTATAGTTAGAGGTGTTGATATAGACGAACCTTTAAAAAATTTCATAACAGATTTTAATGCCTATGTTGCTGACTATAATAAATCAAATTCCAAACAAAATATGATCGCAGGTCTTGGTTTTATTGCAGCCGCTCTTGTCGCTTTATTATCACTATTTCTAGAGTTGAAAATTATCAATAGTTCTATATAAGAAAATTTGAGGCGAGTGGAGCCAGGAGATCCCGGCTCCCGGTTAAATAAATGACCTTGTTCAGGAATTGTTGCCTCATTAGGTAGATGGATGAAGGGGAAGAGGATTCTCAGAAAAAATAAGAGGTAATCAAATGAAAAAATACAAAGTTATCGAAATTCAGGAAAAAGACCTGGAAGAAATAGTAAGAAAATCTCCCGATTGTATTGAACAAGGACTTGATTATGTGGATCATCAGAAAAGGACAGAAAGAGGTCCTCTTGATGTTTTATTTGTCGATTCAGGAAGGGCGTTGGTTGTAGCTGAACTAAAAGCTGTTGAAGATGACAGCATGCTCATTCAGGGTATAGATTATTATGATTATATCACGAGAAATGTAGAGGGATATGCAAGGGCGTATAAAACTAAAAATTTTGCTATAGATCCCATCCAAAAAACCAGGCTTTTTTTGATAGCTCCAAGTTTCTCTGTATTTCTTCTAAATCGATGTAAATGGATAGATATTCCAATATCATTATTTACATTTCAATGTATAGCCTTTGAAGATAATCCTAAGGAAATAATACCCATATTCAAGGAAGTTACAATACCCTCCAGGCCGCAACCAATCGAGATATATACGCTCGAACAAAGACTGAATTATATTACAGATAAGGATACGAGAACGCTCCTAGATAAATTATTAAATGAAATAAAAGAGTGGGACAAGGAGAATATTTTAATTGAACCATTAAAATACGATATTTCCATAAAAGTTTCAGGCAGAGTTTTTGCTTATATTGGGCCAAGAAGAAAGCATTTCATAGTATCTACTTTTGATACTGACGGGGAGTGGAAAGGTTTTCAAATAAATTCAGATGTTGACCTGGAAGATGTAAGACCCTTATTGAGAAGTAACTACGAAAAGTATAGAAAATAAGTCTAGCATTAAAATTTATCTGACAAACACTTGTCTTGACAAGAAGTATCAAATCAAGTTCAGCTTAAGTGTCGATTATACTAAGTAAAATGTAAGCCCAATTTTAAACATATAAAAACCTGTCACAATTTCTGACACAGTCTGAGAGATATTAAAGCAGATTAGGAAGCCAGTCGAGAGACGGAAAATCTCTGCGTCTCTATCTAAATCCTTATAGGCACTTCTATAAAAAATTCTTTATTTAACAGGCATTTTCATATATACTAATCTTATATGTTATTGATAAAAAACAAGTTATGGGAGTAAGGAGGATGAAAGAGACAATCAAATATCTAGATGAGCACGAATTAAGGCGCTTTTTTCAGGTGCTTAAAAGTGAGGGAAAGGTCAGAGATCTGTTGCTTTTCACATGGATGTACCGGTACGGCCTGAGAGTAAGTGAAGCAGTAGGCCTCAAGCTTGAAAATCTGAAACCTAATCCTACATATCCAACGGAGATCTTGATCCAGCGGCTGAAAGGTGGCGTCTCACGGCACTATCCGATTAATGGAGAGGATACAAAAATCCTGAGCAGATGGTTAAAGAAAAGAGCAGAAATGGAAAGTGCTGAAAATAATCCATATTTGTTTATAACCAGAAGATCTGGACTTTATAGAATAACAACAGATACCATATCAAAACTTATGGACAATTACGGAAGAGCCTCTGGCCTTTCAGAAGAAAAGAGACACCCGCATACTCTTCGGCACAGTTCGGCAATATCTCTTCTATTGAATGGAAAAGATATCAATTTTGTGAAAACCTGGCTTGGACATAAAAGCATACAAACAACCTTAATCTATTCGCAGTTCGCACCTCCGCAATGGAAGACGATGGCTCAAGATGCCATCCAGAATGGATTTTTTATCTAGAATATAGCGATTTACTTCCTATTTCCTCTAAATTTTTTCAAAGAAATTTCCCCTGATAATTGAAAAAATATAGACAAACTTTTTGTATAGTTACAAAAATCCCTGAAAGAAAAATAGACTTTCGCTTGAAATGGCCTTATATTATTTTCGTAATCATGAATCTGAGAATTTGTAACGGTGAATCATGAGAAAAAGATTAGAACAACTTGTCAATGAAATTGAAATTTTCAGGGCCTTTATAAGAGCTAATCCATCTTCAAAATTGAAAGAGATGGCAGAGGTCATAGGCGAAGACAAGGTAGCAGTACTGATGCGAAAGTACGCAGGCCGCACTATTCAATTCCCAACTCTCAGCACGCAAAATAGATTCTCCATAGTGGCCTATGTGACTAGAGAATTGCGCTATGAAAGAAAAGGTGCTGTGTATGAAAAAAGAGTTGAGAAGTTAGCTAGATTATATCGCAAAACCAAGAACAGCATAAAGCTGATCCATGAAACCAAAACATATCATGAGTGATAAAAAAGGAATTAACTTTTCTGGAGCTTTGACTCCTTTTGCTCCATCTCTATGGGTTTTAGGCCAGTTTGAAGTCATCACAGAGGCCTGCCTTCACAGGCCTCAAGCTATCATAATTTCCTCTGGCATAATTTCCTCTGGATGGGAAAAGCTTGAATCAAGCAAAGCTTTTACCCTAGATGCTTCTGGGGCAGGATTGCTGACCCTGCCCCCTAGCAATAATAGGTTACTAATTTACCACATTATCCGTCTCAGGGAGGCGCTTGGCACCAAGGCGCTTCCCACGTCTTCCTTTTTTCTAACCCAAAGAGCTTTACAGCTGAACGAAACTGTAAAAGGGAGG
>JAOUJR010000244.1 GCA_029883145.1 Nitrospirota bacterium | reverse complement strand
TAACGTGGCTGTCAGGATATACGATAAAGTGTGGTCCTATGGTGAGTTGCATTCTTTATCGAATACAATTGCGAGGTTTTTATTAGAAAAGGGGATTCAGAAGGGTGATAGAGTAGCCGTTTTGATGAACAAATCCATTTATTTGTATGCTGCCATCATTGGTATTATAAAAAGTGGGGGAGTCTATGTTCCGCTGGATTCTAAAGCACCACCTCTCAGATTAGCCAGAATGCTCGAAGATATTGACCCTTTCTATGTTTTTATTGATCATTTCTATGTAAGTCAACTTGAAAAAAGTCACCAATATCTTAAATTGCAATTAAAAACTATTTTTCTTGATAATGCAAAATACAAGGATTATGAGAAAATAGATTTTGAAAAAGCTACGGTCAAGATTATACCAAATTTCCCTTCTTTATCCTCCGATGACCTGGCTTTAATCCTCTTTACCTCAGGGTCTACCGGCATACCAAAAGGCGCCACGATTACCCATAGAAACTTATATGACATCATACATTGGACTATAACTAATTTTGATTATGGCCCAGGAGATGTAGGGAGCGCATTCAATGCAACAGCTTTTGATATGTCACTTGCGGACTTATTCCCCATTCTCGGTTCTGGGGGGACATTAGGCGTATATCCCGAGGAGATCATATTTGCGAAAGATATTTTGCAACTTACCTACAAATACAGTGTTTCAAAGATGTTTCTTGTGCCGTCTGTCCTTACTTCCTTAGTCGATAGCAATCTCATGCAACAGGAACTTCTCACAAATCTTAAAGATGTTTTCTTAGGCGGTGAGTTAATACCCGTCAATACCTTAATCAAAATAATGAACTTGTTGCCACATGCAAGGTTTCATAATTGTTATGGGCCGACAGAGACTGCCCTGTATGTCGGGAAATATACTTTCGCTACACCACCAAATCTACAAGAGAAAATGTTACCTATTGGTTTTCCAATAGCAAACAATCGGTTTACTCTTGACCACACGGATTTCTTAGCAGGAGAAAATAAAGGGGAGCTCATCATCTTTGGACCGCAAGTAGGAGCAGGTTACTGGAATGACCCAGAAAAAACAGATAAGTCTTTTGGAGTCAATGAGAAGGGAGAAAGATTTTATAGGACTGGAGATATCGCTTCCTTTGATCCTGTAAAGGGTTATTTTATTCATGGGCGTAAAGACAGTCAAGTAAAGTTTATGGGATATCGGATTGATTTGGGAGAAATTGAACATGTCCTTTCAACATTACCTTTTATCAGAGAAAATATGGTAATTCCAGTTTACATAAATAGAGAGGTAGAAGGACTGAAGCTTGTCTATACATCGGAGAGAGAATGTGTAAAAGATATTCTTTATAAACTGAAGAAAATCCTTCCGAGCTACATGATCCCGAAATATTTTACTCGTCTAAAACAACTTCCTAAGAATCAATGCAATAAAGTTGATAGAGCTGGGATAAAAGAGAAACATGGAAAAGCTATAAGAGAAACCGATAATAATATGGATATAATAGGTACATCAGAGCCATGAATTTTTCCAAGTTGACGCTCGAAAATATCTCGCAGATAGGTAACCTTCTCATGTCTGTATACTCATTATCAGAAAATTTCGGAACAATAGGGTGTCCAGTGTTTAGTGAAGATTATTTACATTGGATTTTTGGAGGCCCTAACAAGGACAAACACATTCTGGTTGGAGCTATGATGAATGATGAATTAGTTGCTTATCAAAGTTTTTTATATCGGACTATTTACTATTGTGGAGAGTACCTTAATGCTTATCTAAACACTCATGGTGTGATATCACCTCAATTAGATTATCGCTTAAAATTAAATTGTGGTTTCCAGTTGGTACGCCAACATGCCCTATTCCTCGAAGAATCTGAATTTTATGAACCTAATTGTGATCTGGTTTATGCATTTTATGATGTAAGCAGCCCAACAAAAGAGGTTTTAGATAAATTAGTAAAAAAATACTTTAAAAGAGAAAGAAATATACATTCAATATTTCATTCATTTATTGTTATGCCGAATCGTTTAAGAATGTATATAAAGGAGAACAAAGGTAAGATAGAGTCTTTTCAAATTAGAACTGCCTCAGAAAATGATTTAGGACAGATAACAATCTTGTTTAATCGCATTACACCCAAGATACATTTTAGCATGATAATGACTGAAGACGAGTTGAAAAATCATCTCTTTGGTCATCCAGCCCATTGCACATTTGTTGTTGAAAGTCAGGGAGTTATTAAAGGGTTTATTAATTTTTATCCATTAAAAATGCTCAAGGAAGGCAAAACCTTTGTCTATATAATTATAGAATTTCTTATTTCAGAGAGTGACAATAAAGATTATATAGCTGTATTGCTGCAAGAGACAGTGAATTATGCGGAAGATATTGGAGCGAAAGTTATCACAATTGAGAATGCTACTTATTTAGATTACAATACGTGTCGCATATTAGGAATTGTGCCGACCCTTCGAAAAATGGCCATGACTATCTTTTCAAAGAAGCTTTTCGAATATTGCAACGGAAG
The DNA here is from genome assembly GCA_029883145.1 of Nitrospirota bacterium. Classification (GTDB taxonomy): domain Bacteria; phylum Nitrospirota; class Thermodesulfovibrionia; order Thermodesulfovibrionales; family SM23-35; genus VGWZ01. Next base: position 1,011 of record JAOUJR010000244.1, on the reverse strand, counting down.
TTTTCGGTGTGATGTTAAATAGTTTCAGCATAAGATCTATTGGTGAAAAAGTAACAAAATTGATAGAGTGATGATAAAAGAAAAGTATGGGGATTTTGAAAATGACTGACAACAAAGATAAACCTTTGTCAATGCTTAGGGAATACATGTCTAAGGAGCCCCTTGTTCGCTTTTCCCAGATGACTCTTCAAGATATCCCTCTAATTAGCAAGCTTCTCATGTCCGTATGGCCTCAACATTACCCAAAAGCAGGGTTTCCTGTATTTAGCGAAGATTATTTACAATGGGTTCTCGGAGGGCCGAATAAAGATAAACATCTACTTTTTGGTGGCATGATGAATGATGAATTGGTAGCCTATCAAAGTTTACTTTTTCGAAAAATATCGTACTGTGGCAATAGATTAAATGCATATCTCTGTTCACATGTTACGATTTCTCACAAGATCGATTTTCGCTTGAGAATGGATTGTGGACTTCAAATGGGTGCACAATATGCTCTATTGCATAAGGATTCTAAATATTTTGATCCTAATTGCGATTTGGTATACGGTTTTGCTGAAGATAATGTATCATTAAGGTCTTTTGGAGACAGGTTGTTAAAACAATATCTTCAAATAGATAGGAAGACATTTTCCATTTTCAATCAGTTTATGGTTATGCCCAATCTGCTAAAAACATATCTGCTGAAAAACCCTATTGGAAAAAGTTTCTTCATAAGACCTGCCTCAGAAAAAGATTCTGACCAGCTGGAGAAATTATTTAATCATATTCCTGAAGAACCTCATTTTATCATGCTTATGACTGAAGATGAGTTAAAGCATCATTTCTTTGGTCATCCCGCTCACCGCACCTTTATCATTGAGGACTACGGGACTATCAGAGCTTTTATTAATTTCTATCCATTAGAGTTTGTGAAAAGAGATAAAACATACACCTATATAATCATAGAATTTCTCGTTTCAGAACACGACAATAAAACATATGCATCAGCATTGTTGCAAGAAGCAGTTG
>JAOUJR010000243.1 GCA_029883145.1 Nitrospirota bacterium | reverse complement strand
CTCCCTCACATCAAAGACATGTGAAATGTCAGCAACAAGATTTAATTGCGCACAGGCATCACGGACATTCTCTTCTGTGGCATGGCATCTCGGGCAACCAGGTCCTGCAACTTGTATCTTCACTGTTTTTTACCTCCTTAAAATATAAAATTTCCAAAAAACCAACCCACTATTGTTCCGAGAACAATAATTGTGAATACATAAACTATCGACTTTTTAGCTCCAAAAACTTTCGCTATCGCTAACCAATTAGGTAAACTCAAACCTGGCCCTGTAAGCAAAAGTGCTAAAGCAGGTCCTTTTCCCATACCTAATTTCATGAGCGTATCTACAAACGGTGCCTCGGTCATCGTCGCAAAATAACTTATTGCCCCGATCATTGTTGCGAGAAAAGAGGCAAGTACTCCATTTCCACCAAGCCAGCTTTTAATCCAATCTTCAGGCAATATCTTTCCTATTATGCCAACAATGAAAACTCCTGCTAAAAGTAAAGGGAAAATAATCCTCACAAACCACCAGGTCTCTCTTAACCAGCTTTTTATCTTCTCCTTTGGCAATATTTTTACTGCATAAACGACCATAACTAAAGTAACGGATGCCCAGACAAGAACTTTATAACCGTATGCACCACCTCTTACCAGATAGTTAGGTAACAAAAGTGAGAGGAGTATTAATAACATAAGAATTAAATCCTGCTTTGAAATAATATTTTTTTTAGGCTTTTCTCCCACCGGGTTGACTATTTCCGCTCTTTCTCCTCTAAAAGCAAAACTCATCACCCAGCCGACAATAAAAGCCATAAGTAACGCAGCGACTATTCTTGAAATCACCATACCGCTACCAAGAATACTTCCCGTGTAAACAAGAGCAAGGATATTGGACGCTGGAGCAACCCAGAGAATAATAAAGGCAACACCAATTCCAGCTCCGCTGTAATAGAGTCCGCTCGATACGGGAATTACGGTGCAAGAACAGGCAGCCACTAAGAAGCTTGAGACACCTGCAAGTGAAAATGATTTTATCTTATTTGCTTTTTCACCCAGATGATACAAAATTGCCTCTCGGTTAATAAATGTCACCATAGCGCCGGCAAGAAGAAATGCCGGAACCAGACAGGTGAGAACATGTGTAGCAATATAATCTTTCAGAGCAATAATTCCTGCCATAAACAAATCTTTAATCATAAAACCTTTCTCCCACCTTTCTTCAATTGCATCTGATTTCTTACTTCCCCCATTCTTTGCTTTTAAGACCAATTACACATTTCCCGTCTTTTCTCAGAGATAGTCTTATCTTCAGTCGTTGAAGATCTGTGATAAAAATATCTTCAGGAATATTTTCAACTGCATGAAGAATGAATTTTTGAAACTTATCTTTTGCCTTTAAAATCGAATATAAAACCCATCTCCCGGCTTTTTGTTCTCTGACAAGACCTGCGATTTTCAGTTCTTTGAGTTGTCGCGAAACATTATAATGGGATTCTTGAAGCGAATCCGTAATCTCGCATACACAAAGCTCTCTTCCAGCATGAATAAGCAATCTCATAATTCGTAACCGTGTATTGTCAGAAAGAGCCTTAAAGATATCAACATGTTTATCCATATTCATATATGCACTTTTATGCATATAATAATTCCTTACGTATGTATATGTCAATTATATATGTCAATATATTTTAAGAAAGGGTGTAAAGGGCCTCTTTGATGTGATGACAAAACCGATATTTCTAAGCTGTTGACGCAGTAAGCTTAAGAAATCTAATAATCTCCAAAGATATTTTGCTCTAACTTATTTAATCTTCTTGATAAACTCAGTAATAGGGACTGCCGCAAGGGTAAGGAGATGGACAGACCCTCTCGCACCGAGTTCAACAGACATCTTCATCACTGTCTCATTATCAGGAGCTTCAACGATATTCACAAAATCGTATGGTCCGAGGACTGCATACTGTTCTCTTACCTTGATACCCACCTTTTCGAGTTCCTTGTTTACCTCGAGAATCCTTTTTGGATTTTCCTTGATTGTCTTCCTTCCCTCATCCGTAAGTGTACTTAATACTACATAATAAGCCATATTTTCCTCCTTTTTGATTATATTTTTTATAAACTGATTTATTATACATTTTTATGCCATCCTTCGCTCATTTTACCGCAACAGCCCAATAATGCAATTACAAAACATTCTTCGGTGAAATACTTTTTTCTAAATAATTTTCCGGTCTCATAGGTTCGCGTAGAGCATCATCTTTCCTTTCTTCAATTATCTCATCATACTCAGGGACGACAATGCCGCGCTTTACCATAATACTATAAATGAGGTTAGCGCGATTTGTGACATACTTACTGTTACCAACAGGATTATATTTCCTTGGATTTGGGAGGATTGCAGCGAGTCTTACCGATTCATCAGGAGTAAGTACAGATGCAGACTTTCCATAATAATATTGTGATGCAGTTTCAATACCGAATATACCCTTATCCCCCCATTCTACAACATTGAGATAGAGTTCGAGGATTCTCTTCTTTGTTAATACCTTCTCCATCCTCAAGGTAATAACAGCCTCTCTTATTTTTCTCATAGGATTTTTTGAAGGTGACAGATAGAGGTTTTTCACAAGTTGCTGACTTATCGTACTACCTCCCAATTTGATTTTCTTCGCTTTGATATCTTTTTCAATCGCCTTTTGTATCGCCTCATAATCAAACCCTTCATGACTCCAGAATTTGTCATCTTCCGCGATAAGCACAGCCTTTATGAGATAGGGAGATATTTGAGAAAGAGGAACCCATTTCTGCCGAATCCTATAATTTTTGCCTTCCTTATTCCATTCCTTTTCTCTGTATTCCATAAAAGAAGTCTTCTTGGGATTCTCTTTTTTGAGTCTGGAGACATCTGGTACCAAAAACAGATACAGTATCAGTCCACCAGACAAGATGAGAATAAGTAGAAGAATAAGCCTTCGCAGTTTCAACGATTTCTATGCCACTATTTCAGTGCCGATTCCCCTTTTTGTGAATATTTCAAGAAGGAGGCAGTGTGGGATTCTGCCATCTATAATATGAGTTTTCGATACACCACCTTCAATTGCCTCAAGACATGCCTGGACTTTTGGTAACATCCCCCCTTTAATCGTCCCGTTATTGATGAATTTTTTCATCTGTTTTTTTGTAACGGTTGATACTATTTGATTTTTCTTATCCATAATCCCGGGCACATCTGTGAGTAATATGAACTTCTCAGCCTTAAGTGTTGATGCGATAGAGGCTGCTACATAGTCAGCATTTATATTGAGTGTCTCTCCTTTTGATCCTACGCCTATAGGCGAAATAACAGGAATAAAACCTTCTTTTTCAAGACTGCTCAGTACATGCGTATTCACACTTGTCACCTCTCCAACAAGGCCAAGGTCTATGAGTGTGTCAGCACCTGTTTCAGGAGATATTCTTTTTACCACTTTTCTTTTTGCCTTAATAAGTTCTCCATCTTTTCCGCTCATGCCTACTGCTTTCCCGCCGTGACTGTTAATTAACGAAACGATTTCTTTATTCACAAGACCTC
>JAOUJR010000242.1 GCA_029883145.1 Nitrospirota bacterium | reverse complement strand
CCTAGATTTGCTCAGGCAGAGAGGCCTTGCATCCGCATCAAAAAAGGCAGGGAGAATAGCTTCAGAAGGACTCATCGGCTCATATATACATATGGGGAAGATCGGGACAATGGTTGAGGTCAACTGCGAGACAGACTTTGTGGCAAGAACAGATGATTTTAAAGAACTTGTGAAGGATATCGCCATGCATATCGCTGCTGCAACTCCTTTTTACTTGTCAAGAGATAAGGTGCCACAGGATATCATAGAGCGAGAAAAAGAAATATACAGAGCGCAGGTTATAGACAAGCCGCCACATGTTGTTGATAAAATTATAGAGGGGAAGCTCGAGAAATTTTATACAGACACCTGCCTTATTGAACAGATCTTTATTAAAGACCCTGAACAAAAAAAGAGGATTAATGACATCGTCACTGAGAAGATTACAAAATTAGGTGAAAACATTGTCATAAAACGATTCGTCAGGTTTCAGCTTGGAGAGACAACGTAAAGGTGAAAGGCTTGAAATATAAAAGGATACTCCTTAAGATAAGTGGCGAAGCCATGATGGGAGATAAAAAATATGGAATTGACTCATCTACCGTTGATTACATGTCTAAGGAGATAAAGAGTGCTCTATCGAAAGGGGTTGAAGTTGCAATAGTCATAGGTGGAGGAAACATCTTTAGAGGAGCAGAGGCAAGCGCAGAAGGAATTGAAAGGGCATCTGCGGATTATATGGGGATGCTCGCAACAACGATCAATGCCCTTGCACTTCAACACTCTCTTGAGAAACATGGAGTGCCTACAAGGGTTCAGTCCGCAATAGAGATGAAGGAACTTGCAGAACCATATATAAGGCGCAAGGCAATACGTCATCTTGAAAAGGGAAGAGCAGTCATCTTCGCTGCAGGCACAGGTAACCCATATTTTACCACCGATACTGCTGCAGCTCTGAGGGCCATAGAGATTGGTGCAGATGTGATACTCAAGGCAACAAAGGTTGATGGCATATATTCATCAGACCCTGTAAAAAATCCCTTAGCAAAAAAATATAGTGCAGTCACTTATATCGATATGCTCAACAGGGGCCTCAATGTGATGGACTCGACCGCAATCACACTATGTATGGAAAACAACCTCCCTATCCTGGTATTTAACCTGAGGGGAAAAGGCAATATAAGAAAGATTATCGAGGGCAAAAAAATAGGAACTCTTGTGAAGGGGAACAATGGATCAAGAGTTAAAAAGAAAAGTTAATGACCGAATGAGCAGTGCCATCGAGGCACTGAAAAAAGAGTTCGCTTCTGTCAGAACAGGACGGGCTTCTCTCGCACTCCTCGATGGGATAACGGTAAACTATTACGATACACACACCCCGCTTCAAGAGCTTTCAAGCCTGAGCATTCCTGATAGCCGTCAGATCGCCATACAGCCCTGGGACCCAAAAATCATTCCCGACATTGAAAAGGCAATCATGAAATCAGACCTTGGCATTACGCCTGTAAATGACGGGAAGCTCATCAGAATAAATATCCCTCCACTTACAGAGGAGAGAAGGAAACAGCTTGTGAAGATAGTAAAGAAAAAAGCAGAAGAATATAGAGTAGCAATAAGGAATATCAGGAGAGATATAAACGAAGAACTCAAAAAACTTGAAAAAGAGAAACACCTCAGCGAAGATGATGTCAAGAGGTCACAGGAAGAGATTCAGAAGATCACCGATTCTTATATTACGAAAACGGATGAAATTCTAAGGAACAAAGAAAGAGAAATAATGGAGGTGTAAGGTGATAAACCGCAACTTCATGGTGAAGGTAACAGATGCAAAGCTGATAGATATTAAAAAGGCTCTCCAGGCAGCAGGGATAAATGTGAGAAGCATCATCGAGGTCTACAAGGAAGGGGAAGAAAAATCACAGGAAGGTGAAAAGCAGGAGGAGCAGTAATGGCAACAAAGAAACCTGCGAAGAAAAAGATTAAAAAACCAGTTAAGATAACCGTAAAAAAAGTTTCAAAAGACACTAAAAAGAAAAAGATAAAAAAACCTGCGAAGAAGACTAAAAAAATTGTTTCCAAAAAAACTTCCCGGAAAACTACGGGAGCAAAGACTCCTCAGAAAACTAAGATAAAAATAACTCAGAAAAAAAGGACTATCAAAATCAAGCCAAGAGAGTCAGAGGAGATAAAAAAGGCATCCCTGAGAAAGATGCTTATTGCGAAAAGAAATGAGATCTTAAAAGAGGCAAAGGAAGAAATATCCAAGTATATAAAAGGTGAGACAAGACAGCTTGTAGATACCGCCCTCGATAACGGAGACTGGTCAGTTGTAGATCTCTCAGAAGATATCAGTCTTCAACAGCTGGGCACCCATAGAGAAAACCTTTTCAAGATAGACGAAGCCCTCAGAAAACTTGATGAGGGCACCTATGGTAAATGTGAGGATTGTGGTGGGGATATAAGTGCAGAGAGGCTAAAAATCCTTCCTTATGCGATTTATTGTATAGATTGTAAGGAAAAAAGAGAGCAGTTTGAAAAGATAGAAAGTGAGGGAGGACTTACCTGAACTGTAAGTCAAGAAAACAGGTAAATCTCTTCAAGGATTTCTCTCGCTCCCTTTGAAAGTAAATCCTCAGCAAGCCTCGTACCGATTATTTCTGGTTCTTCAAGTCTTCCTTCCAGATGTCCTCTTATAATTGTATCACCTGTAATACTTCCCACAAGACCATCAATTACAAGCAATGAGTCTTTGCTATATGCCCTTTGCTCTGTGCCCTTTGCTCTGTGCCCTATTCTCGCATAAGCAGCGATTGGCACCTGACACCCACCCTCAAGCCTTTTGAGAAATGCCCTTTCTGCGCTCACACATACTGAGGTTTCTTTGTGGTTCAATGGTTTAATTATATTATTTATGAACTCATCGTCTTTTCTGCATTCAATCCCTATCGCACCCTGCCCTATTGCAGGGAGACAGAGCTCAGGGGACAATATCTCTGTTATCCTGTTTTGTAATCCAAGTCTTTTGATACCTGCGACAGCAAGGATGATCGCATCAAACTGTCCTTCATCAAGTTTTCTTACTCTTGTATCAAGATTCCCTCTTAATTGTGTAATTTTCAGTCCGGGTCGTATGTTTAAAAGCTGACAGGAGCGTCTGAGACTGCTTGTCCCGATGTGAGCACCTTCAGGGAGTTCCTTAAATTTTTGAATTTTAAATTTTGAATTTTGGATTTGACAAAGGAAGGCATCTCTCGGGTCTTCCCTCTTGCATATAGCAGCAAGATGCAATCTTTCAGGAAGATCAGTCGGCACATCCTTCATGCTATGGACAGCGAGATCTACCTCACCTCTCATGACTGCCTCCTCTATCTCTTTCACAAAAAGTCCTTTGCCACCTACTTGAGCAAGCGGCACATTTAAAATCATATCTCCTGTTGTCTTTATCTTATTGAGCCTTACCTCAATTTCCGGGTTAGTCTTCTCAAGCTCTGCCCTGACCCATTCTGCCTGCCACAAAGCAAGCTTGCTTCCCCGGGTACCAATGATGACTTTATTTTTTTTCATCTTAAAATAGCAACTCCATCACCTTTTCTCT
>JAOUJR010000241.1 GCA_029883145.1 Nitrospirota bacterium | reverse complement strand
CCGTATCTTTTACTTTTATTTGTATAAAAGTTCTCCTTTTATTGAAATTAATTCCTTTCTTATTATAATAAGCTCCTTAAAGAAACTCTGTAAAGTTAGGTTTTCTCCCCCGCCCTCGCTTGCCAGCTTAAAAGTGCAATAGAGCAATAGTCAAAAGTGCAATAGTTAAAAAAGCAAAAGCAGACAAAAGTGGAGAAATACTGAAGCTCAGAAGAGTAGAAGTTGAGAATTTCATTAAGGTATGTGAGGATTAAACTCTATCTCGATGAAGATGTTGATATTTCTCTTAATAAAATAACATGGTGGTTGTCCCCTAATTTAAATAATTTTATAAAAAAGAAGTCTGGCCTATCTGTAGCCGATAAATGCCAAATTACCCTTGATACGGTATTTGACAGGCATGCCAAGTGCATCAAATACTGCAAAAAGTTGCTTTGCGTCTCTGGGGAATAATTTACCAGCCTTACCCAACATGTGGAGATATTTGTCGGCGAATCTATTGTGCTCTATCAGGGTAGTAAGAGAAATCGTACCCCCATCCATCAACACGTTTCTTAGTTCTTGCAAGACCTTCTTTACATCTTCGAGAACATGGAGCAGGTTCAGTGAGATAACAGTGCCAAAGCTTTTGGGCTTGAATGGCAATTGCAGTATATCTCCGTGCAGGAAGACCATGTTGTCAGGGACTTTTCCGCTTAGTTTGACCAGTCTTGATTTGGCTACCATGAGCATCTTGATAGATTTGTCCAATAAAACAACGGGACGCCCGGAATAGTTGACGTATGTTTTTGCTGTAAAGGCAAGAGACCCGCATCCAGCGTCCAATACCCATCCTTCCGTTGATGATCTGAGAGCATCAAGGCAAAAGGAATGATAGTCAGTGGTCAGGTATCCCCATACAAAACGATTGTAAAAACGGTTACACGCCACAAGGTCGTAGATAGCCCCAAAAATCCTATCGTAGGAGCTGGTTTTCTCACCGTGTGAATAGAGAGAGTAGATGTGCGGTTCAACCAATCTGAGGCTCACATCTTCAGGAATTATTTCAGACAGTCTTTCTTCATCAATCATATCAACAATTCCCCTCTGAGCCACCTATGTTATAGTATTCTTTGAAAATAAACCACATCAAATGTTTTGCCTTTTTTCCGACCAATTCCCTTAAAACGTCCACATTCAGTAAAGCCATTCTTAACGTGAAAATTGATGCTCCCGTCATTCAATGAAGATATACTTGCCAGGATTGAGGTGATACCCTTCTCTTTGCCTTTTGCAATAAGGTATTCAAGAATAGTTTTGCCAATCCCTTTCCCTGTAAACCCGTGTTTCAAGAAGTATGTTATTTCGGCTGTCTGTGAGAAGGTGGAAATAGGGCTATATGGACGGAGCATCCCGAAACCGATAACCCTGCCTTCCTTATCCTTTACAGTTGTTGTGGGATAGCCCTGGCACATATTTAAAAGCAGATCGAAAAATTCATAAGGTACTTTTTGTTCAGGGTATGCTGCAAAGCTGTTTTCAACATAATGGTTGAATATATCGATAATCTGTTCGCGATCATCCAATGTTATTGGTGCAAGGTTAAAGTTCATCTCTTCTCCTTTCTATCATTCTCACTTATATTGCTTTTCATTCCTTTTTATAAAGAGCTTATGAGGCTCTTGTCATCGCAAGCTTTTTGTGCGAAAGAAAAAGGCCCAGACGGATAAATGGATTCCCCATTTGTAGCATTATATTGTGAGAATGGGATACAGTTCAAGCTTCTGGGTGCTCTTGAAAAGAAATGTCCGAAAGAAAGAAGTACTGGGAGTGCGAAGTCCGCTTGATAAAATATAATCTAAATCTTCGTCTTAAATTTTCTAACTTTTGACAAATAAATCGCCTTCGTGTTACAATGTCTTACAATATCATAAAAGGGAGATTGTAAAAATGACCGATACCATTACCATAAGGTTACCTGAAAAATTACAGCAAGAATTAGAAATGGTAGTGAAAGCAGAAAAAACCTCAAAGAGTGAAATCATCAGGGATGCTATTGCACATTATCTCACAGTAAAAAGATTTCATCAATTGAGAAAACAGGTTCTGCCTTTCGCCGAGGCACAGGGATTATTAACAGATGAGGATATTTTCAAAACAATCTCATGAAGGCTGTCTTAGATACCAATGTGATCATTGCTGCCTTTGCTTCGAGAGGCTTGTGTGCTGAGTTATTCGAAGTATGTCTTGTCGATCACACGATTGTCATAAGTGAACATATCCTTTCAGAGATTCAAAAAAAGCTCATTGAGAAAATACATTTGCCACAAAGCACTGACCAAAACATAATTGATTATTTGAGAAGTATAGCGGAAATATTCGAACCTGAGCATGTTGAGTCAGTATGCCGTGATAAAGATGATAATAAAATAATCGGCACCGCTTTAGCGGGAAGCGCAAGGTTTATAATAACTGGTGATGGTGACTTACTATCTCTTAAAAAATATAAAGGGGTAAGAATAATAAACCCGCGAGAATACTGGAGTCTTTTGAGAAAAAGAGGATAAGTTTATCTATGCCGGCTAATCTTCCGCCAGAATATTTTGATGCTGAAAAGAGGTTTAAGCAGGCATCAACTCCTGCTGAGAAGATCATTGCACTTGAAGACCTGATTGCCACAGTCCCGAAGCACAAAGGAACAGACAAACTCAGGGCTGATTTAAGGAGACGACTCTCACAACTCAGGGAAGAAGCGATAAAAAAATCAAAAAAAGGAGGCAGAGGGGATCTCTATACCGTTAAGAAAGAAGGTGCAGCCCAGATCGCCCTTGTGGGCTTTCCAAATTCCGGGAAATCTTCGCTCCTTGCATGCCTTACAAAAGCTTCACCTGTGATTGCAGACTATCCTATTTCAACACTCACTCCACTACCTGGCATGATGCCTTTTGAGGATATACAGATTCAGCTTGTAGATCTGCCTCCGATAGGGAACGAGTCAACAGACGGGTGGGTATCAGGTATTTTACGATATGCTGATGCACTCCTTCTCATCGTAGATCTTTCAGAAGACCCGGAGGTACAGGCAGAGCTTCTCATCGAGCAACTCAAACGCTGGAATATACAGATAGTCAAAAATTCCAAATTCCAAATTCTAAATTCCAAATCTCTTGTAGGTGTATCCAAAAGAGCGCTCCTTGTCGCAAATAAAAAAGACCTTCCCGGATCAGATGATTCTTTTCTCAGGCTCAAAGAGCAACATGAGCGTATCTGCCCGTGCATTTCAATATCAACCCTGAAGAAAGAAAACCTTGAAGAACTTAAAAGGACACTATTTGAGATTTCAGAAATCATAAGGGTTTACTCAAAACCTCCTGGCAAAGAGCCTGATCTCTCGACGCCGTTCACAATACCGCGCGGCTCCACCGTTCTTGACCTTGCAAGCTCTATCCATAAGGACTTCGTCTATAATTTCAAATATGCAAGGATATGGGGCTCTGCAAAATTCGATGGCCAGAGGGTTGAGAAAAACCATATTTTAAAAGACAGGGACATTGTTGAATTCAATATCTGATTCGCTCTGCTCCTGTATATGTATGTTCTTCCAAG
>JAOUJR010000010.1 GCA_029883145.1 Nitrospirota bacterium | reverse complement strand
TTCACGGTTGATATCGAGGACGGATGAGAGCCCTATCGTAATCTCTCCTCCCAAAGGGGATTTTACAGGTCCTGCAAATGTCGCTTCAGCGGTTACGGATCGTGTAATTCCATGTATAGTAAGGTCTCCGGTGATGCGGAAACCTTTATCTATGTTCCCTGTGATCTCTGTGCTCTTGAAGGTAATCAGAGGGTACTTCTCAACATTAAAAAAGTCAGGACTCCGAAGGTGGTTGTCACGCTTTTGTATACCTGTCCAGATGCTCGCTGCTTCAACAGTTGCTTCTATAGAAACAATCTCTTTATTGTTATTGTCCATTTGAATAACTCCGGTAATCTTGTTAAACTGTCCTCTCACATGAGCAACCATCATGTGACGGATCACAAAAGCAGCGACTGTATGATCTGGATCAATTATCCATTTACCCATTACTACTCCCTTAGTAGTTAGTGAGTACTTTAGATAAATTATATCAAACTTTTGAGCAGTTTGTTTTTTAGTGCGGTAAGATTTGGTTTTTAAGCAACCTGATTATTTATGATGAGAAATTCTCATGAAGAGATTAAACTTAAAGAAACAACACTGCTTTACGGGAGGGTTTAATGATTGAGGATTTAGGGAAAACAGAGACATGGAGGGTTTTCAGAATACAGTCAGAATTAGTGGAAGGATTTGAAAACCTTTATAATCTTGGTCCGTCAGTCACTGTATTTGGCAGCTCACGGCTTGGTGAGGATTCTTACTACTATAAACAGGCAGTTGAGCTGACGAAATTGCTCTCAGAGGCAGGAATTTCTGTGATAACCGGAGGTGGCCCGGGTATCATGGAAGGAGCAAATAGGGGTGCACAGATGGGGAAGGGTAAGTCTGTAGGGTTGAATATCGAAATCCCCTTAGAGCAGATCGCAAATAAATATCAGGACATCACTCTTTCTTTCAGATACTTCTTTGTAAGAAAACTGATGTTCATAAAATATGCAATAGGCTTTGTCATATTCCCTGGCGGATTTGGAACAATGGACGAATTGTTTGAAGCGGCAACCCTTGTCCAGACCGGGAAGATAGCATCATTCCCGATTATTCTCTACGGGAGCGATTACTGGAAAGGACTCATTGAATGGATGAAGAATACCCTTATCCCGCAGAGAACGTTACGTATTGAAGATCTGGAAATTTTTCACGTAGTGGATAAACCAGTAGAAGCGTGTCTTTTGTTACAGGAACACCTTAAAGTATTGGGATTATCTTCGCTGATTGAAAAATGCAGATAAGGTAAAATGGAACTCAAATATGTTCTCTATTTTTTGGTAGGCGGAGCTATTGTCAGTATTGTTACTTATTTTGCGAGCCATGCAAGGGGTTTGCTCGCAGCCTTCATTGCCAATTTACCGGTCATCACCGTGATCACATTTTTGACTGTTTATTTTGAATCAGGCGAGAAAGCAGTCGTTCCATACGCTGAAGGCCTCGTTATTATGCTAATCCCTTGGCTGGCCTATATATTTGCCATTATCTTTTTGACCCATCGGTTAGGCTTTATTCCCTCACTCGTCATGGGAATGGCTCTTTATTTCTTAATTGCCTTTATAATAATGAGCATTAAGAAATTCTGAAAAAGAAAATTATCAATAGCGCATCTTTATTACAGGCGATTATACAATACCTTGGGAGAAACAATTAACAAGCGCATTATAAAAATAGATTGCCCGGATAAAAAGTGATATAATTTATATAAAGTTAAAAAAATGAAGGAGGTATTACCATGGCAAGAATAATAACCTATGAGTGCAAACAGTGCGGTTCGGAGATAGTGGTAACAGAATTGCTGGGAACCCAATTAAGCCCTATTTACTGCTGCGGAATAGGGGTGACAGAGGTATCTACTGCTCAGAAGAAACCAACAAAACCCAAAAAGAAAGCAGTGAAAAAGGTTACAAAGAAAGTTGCGAAAAAGAAAAAACCAGCGGCAAAAAAGAAAACATCCAAAAAGAAATAAGTAACTTTCTGTAGATAAAGTTGAAATGTGATAGGAAATAATCTTTTCACACGTTTATGCTCTGTTGAACAAGGAGACTGTTCAACAAAACACACAGATGAAAGATATGGGGAATAAAATAAACATAAAAGACATGGTTATTGGAATTGGTTTTTACCGGAGAGAGCAGTGGCCATTGCTTCTTGAGACCTCAGTTGACGCTCAGATTCTGGGGAAAACGTATGATGAATGGTTAGATGTATTAGATTCCTCGATAGAAAAGATAAGGTCACACGGGATTGAACCGGAACTCATCGAGGTGGATGTCAATAAACTGCTTGCTTTTTGTGAGAAGCACGGCATGAAGAACAATGCTGAGGCAAGATCGAGGTTTATCTCAGAACTTGCGAGGGAGCAGAAAATATCGAAGCAAAATGAATAATCCTCCTGGTTCATTTTAAAACTTTATGATATAATTTTTTAAGAAGGAGCTCGCAATCAAAAACATTTATTTCATCGAAGCAAAATCACCAGCAGCTCATATTTACAGCAGATCTCTCCTGCCCAGGTTAGGCACTATTCTGCTTTCCACAATAGTCAAGAAGAAAGGGTATAACTCAAAAGTTTTTATTGAAGATATTTCAGAGCCTGACTGGAACGCTTTGAACGATGCGGATCTCATCGGTATCTCTTCAATTACCTCTACTGCACCGAGGGCATTCCAGCTTGCAAACAAATTCAGCTCTATGGGAATTCCAGTTGTGATGGGAGGGCCTCACGCCACATTCTTACCAGAGGAAAGCCTGATATACGCTGATTATGTAGTAAGAGGTGAAGGGGAGGAGACAATCATTGAACTTATAGAGCACCTTGAATCTGGAATACCTCTTCATGATATTAAAGGTCTTTCCTACAGAAAAGGCGATGCCTATGTTCATAACCCGGACCGGCCGTTTATCCAGGATTTAGATTCTGCCCCGATACCTGATTTCGATTTGGTTCACAACTGGCGGGAGAAAACCAGTATTCCTATCTTAACATCAAGAGGCTGTCCGTTCGGCTGCAGATTCTGTGTTGTCATCCAGATGTTTGGCAGAAAATACCGTTTTAAATCTATTGACAGGGTTATTGAGGAAATAAGAGAAGTTGACTCAAAAAGAAGCCACTTCTTTTTTGTTGATGACAATTTCGCAGCAGACAGGGAACGAACCAAAGCCCTTCTCAAGAGGATGATTGCTGAAAAGATTCATATTGAATGGTCAGCTCAGATACGTGCAGATGCTGCCAGAGATACTGAACTCGTGAATCTTATGGCTCAAGCAGGATGCTTTATGGTATATGTGGGATTTGAGTCCATCAATCCGCGGACCCTTTATCTTTATAATAAAAAACAGACAGTGGATGATATTGTCGAATGTATCAAGAACTTAAAGAATGCCTCCATTAACATACATGGGATGTTTGTGCTTGGTGGAGATGCAGACGACATCAAAACCATCAGGAGCACACAGAAGTTTGCCAAACGCCTCGATATAGATTCTATCCAGTTTATGATGCTTACCCCTATCCCGGGAACACCCCTATTCGAAGAACTTGAACAGCAGGGGCGCATAATCCATACAGATTGGGCAAAGTATGATGGTCACCATGCTGTCTTTGAACCAAGGCTCATGACCGCTTTTGAGCTTCACACTGAGACCATAAAGGCTATGGCAAAATTCTATTCATGGGGGAAAATACTCAAGAATCTTCTGCATCGGGACCTCTTTTACTGCTTTGTAACTCTCTATGGAAAAAAGTCGATAAAAAAGGTAAAAACGCCGGGCAAAGAATATCTGAGAGAGTTGAAGAATATAGTCAGTACAAAATTTGATGAAAACACCGGGAAAATCAGAGAATATTTTTCAACAAAGAAGAAAACGGTCATAAATATTGTACTGAACAGCCTTACAGAAGGAGGAATTGAATCGAAATTTTTCAAAACCTTTTTTAAAAAGATAGGGAAGGAATTGATTATTAGTAGTCAGGAACCTAAAGTTTTACCTCACACATTGACCATTATGCCCATTCTGCAAGTTGCAGACACTGAGGGTAAATCTGATAAGAATCTGTTGGAAGAAACATGCGAAAAATATAAATCAATGTTTCACAATTTTAAAATCATACCATTAGAAACAGACTCTCTCTACAGAGTATGTGTAGATATTGGTTTACTCTTGGGCATAAAGATGAAAAAAATTAGAAAGGCGTACGAAAAAGCGGTAAAAGGTATTGACGGCAAGGCTTTTGATTGTCATGCTCTAATGATTTTGATTAGCCAGACATAGTCTTTTCCAAATTCCGGGCAGATATGTCAAGGTAGCATGCAAAAGAAATTGCTTTAAAGCTTGCGGTATGATTTAGGAGCAATCTAAACAACTATCTTGTTATTTCTTACCTTTAGAGTGAAGAAAGGGTATACGCCTATCTTATGACTTATTTATGAGCTACGAGGAGAATTAATCTCCCCAAGGTTTTATAAATAAAAATAGGTATCCTTTTAAAATCTTGTGCACGGTAACAAAATCAACAGCTGAATAACTGAGGTTTCTTTGTTGCAGAACAATTCAGGGATGGGTGATACCCATCCCTGAAAATCTACCTTTCTACTTTTTTGGTTTCTCTGGTGCCTTTGGTGCCTCAGGTGCTTTCTCTGGTGCCTTTGTTGCCTCAGGTGCTTTCTCTGGTGCCTTTGGTGCTGGCGGTGCCTCAGCTGGCTTTGGTGCCGGTTTTGGTGGCTCTGCCTTCTGGCAGCCAACGGTGAACGAGAATGCGACAACAAGTACCAATGACAGAAGTATAGCTAAAACTTTCTTCATTAACTGTCACCTCCTTTCAAGAGTACTTAAAGTACTTTAGTAAAGTGCTAAAGTAATATTATACCACAACAGCTTTGTCAATTTAAATTAGAGAATATTATAACCGTCTATTCATAAAAATCAAGATAATTCTTACGGTGCTCTCCTCCGATTCATTTAGAGAGTTTGAGATGCATAATCTATGTAATTTATAATACACCATCATGTCATTATTTGCATCTATGGACGTAGGATCGAACACATTTAGACTTTTGATAGCCAGTGTGAGGGATCAAAAGATCGAGCATGTACTTTATAAAAGAAAGATTACTCGGTTAGCTGATGGAGTGAGTCAGAGTGGAAAGCTCAGAGATGAAAATAGTGCATCCTCAATTGCAGTGCTCAAGGAATTCTCCTCAATAATCTCAAGACATGGGGTTAAATCTGTCAGTGCAATTGCGACGAGTGCTTTGAGGGAGGCATCGAACTCAGATATTTTTTTAAAAAGAGTGTTTGATGAAACTGGAATCATGATAAAAGTTATTTCTGGCGAAAAAGAGGCAGAACTTATCGTGAAAGGTGTTTTTTCTTCATTTCATGATTCCTCACCCATCGCTGCTCATTCCTCATTGATTATTGATATAGGAGGGGGCAGTACAGAGTGGATTCTCTGTAAAGACAAACAGATAGTTGAAATGGGGAGTATTCCTGTTGGGGTAATAAAACTTGCAGCAAGTTTTATAAAGACTGACCCTCTTTCAGAGGCAGATATCGCAGAATTGGGGAAAGGGATTGCCTCATATTTAGATAGTCTCAGAGCCAGGATTGAGCATCTGATTGACAGGAATACATGCTTCATAGGAACTGCGGGAACTTTTACAACCCTTGCCTCTATTGACTTAAAACTTGAAATCTATTCAAGGGGGAAAGTACATCTCTATAGAATATCTCTGGACAAACTTCGTAATATAAGAAGTACGTTATTCGCACTTCCCCTGAGGGAGAGGAAGAAGATGAAAGGACTTGAACCCGAGAGAGCAGACTTGATTATACCTGGAATACAATTTACAATTAACATAATGGAATATTTTAATTTTAATGAATTAATTGTAAGTGATTACGGGCTTCTCGAAGGAGTGCTCCTTGAGACTATCGGTTAGACAAATGAAAAAGATATTCAAGAGACCAATAAGCCTCAAAAAAGCACCGTTCAGATTTTGTCCTGGTTGCGGACATAGTCTTATTCACAGGCTCATTGCGGAATGTATTGACAATTTAGGCATCAGGGAGAAGGTTATAGGTATTGCTCCGGTTGGATGTGCGGTATTTGCTTATGACTATTTTAATTTTGATGTGCTTGAAGTTGCACATGGCAGACCACCGGCTGCAGCAACGGGACTTAAACGTGTGATGCCTGACAGGATAATTTTTTCGTATCAAGGTGATGGGGACCTTGCCGCTATCGGGACAGCTGAGATAATTCATGCAGCAAGCAGGGGGGAAAACATCTCGGTATTTTTTGTAAATAATGCAACCTATGGGATGACAGGAGGCCAAATGGCCCCAACGACGCTCATCGGTCAGAAGACAACCACGACACCTGCAGGGAGAAGTGTTGAAGCAGCAGGGTATCCTCTCCATATATCAGAACTTTTGTCCACAATTGACGGTGCATCATATATTGTCAGGACATCAGTTGACTCATATAAAAACCTTATGAATGCAAAAAAAGCAATAAAGAAGTCATTCAGATATCAGATAGAAGGTAAGGGATTCAGTCTTGTTGAGATACTTTCACCATGCCCGGTTGACTGGGGACTCACCCCACGTGATTCGATCACATGGCTTCAAAAAGAAATGACGTCTGTGTATCCACTTGGAACATTTAAAGATAAATTCAAGGAGGCGAAATAACTGGGAAACAGGATTTTTATCGCAGGCTTTGGCGGTCAGGGCATACTCTTTTTCGGAAGGGTTCTCGCGTATACAGGTATGCTCGAAAACAAAGAGGTAACGTGGTTTCCGTCTTATGGTGCGGAAATACGGGGAGGAACTGCGAATTGTACTGTAATCATCTCGGATGAACTCATTGGCTCACCAATTGTGACAAATCCAGACATACTTATTGTAATGAACGAGGCATCACTCAAGAAATTTCAGGCAAAACTGAGACAGAAAGGACTTCTCATATTCGATTCATCTCTTATCAAAGACCCTGAACTCCGAAAAGATATAGAAATTGTCAGAGTTCCTGCAACAGAGATTTCTAATGCTATTGGGAATGCAAAATCTGCCAACATGGTATTGCTTGGCGCGTTTATTGGGAAAACCAAATTGCTTGAGAAAGAGCACACGTTTGATGCTCTTGAGGATATAGTGCCTGAGAGAAGGATGAAAAGTATTGGGGTAAATAAAAAGGCAATTATTGAGGGGATGAAGTTCATTGAAGATAAGAAAGGCTAAAATATCTGATTTAAAGCAGGTCCACAAACTCATTAACGAATTTGCGAGGAGAGAAGCAATGATCCCCAGATCCCTTAATGAACTCTATGAAAACCTGAGAGATTTTTTTGTATATGAAGACAAAGGGATTATATGCGGGGCGTGTGCGCTGCATATCATGTGGGAGGATCTTGCAGAAATACGTTCTCTTGCGGTAGAGAGACAATATCAGAAAATGGGGATAGGTAAAAATCTTGTTCAACACTGCCTTAAAGAAGCAAAGGCATTGGGTCTAAAAAAGGTGTTTGCACTCACCTACCATCCCGGGTTTTTTAAAAAGATAGGATTTGTTGATATTAATAAATCACGCCTTCCGCAAAAAATATGGGGAGACTGTTTACGATGTCCCAAGTTTCCTGAATGTGATGAACACGCAGTGATTACAGAACTGAAAAGTAAGAAGTAAGAAACCGGAAACGAGAAATGCTTCTACAGTGAGCTTCATATTTCTTATTTATTGTAATTGTATTTTAATATATGTTTTCCCCCTGAGTTCGTTAATATGCATCTTCACACGCTCATTCATTTCTTTCTCAATAAGATAGGTTTCGATTTTTTCTCTTGCATTTTCAAA
Source organism: Nitrospirota bacterium (assembly GCA_029883145.1). Classification (GTDB taxonomy): domain Bacteria; phylum Nitrospirota; class Thermodesulfovibrionia; order Thermodesulfovibrionales; family SM23-35; genus VGWZ01. Next base: position 6,243 of record JAOUJR010000010.1, on the reverse strand, counting down.
GTCCTGACCGTGAAAGTCCCTGATGTGCTTTTGATAAAAATCAATTAATTCTTCCTCTTTTATTATTATAAATGTTTTTATTTTAAGGTTTAAATAATCTCTTATCATCTCATCCTCAGAATGTGTCTCTAATTTGAGCTTTTTCGCTTCTCTGAGAAGGAGCACTCTGTTGATCATCGTATTGAGGACTTCATCTTTTGTGGCACCCCGGGTTGCCTCCTGTGTTTTTGTGTATGTTTCCTCTAATTCACTCAGCGTTATTGCAATATTATCCACAAATGCAACTACTCGATCGTTGATTTCTGCATGGAGCAACAGGCGAAGAGAAAAGAGCATTAAAAAAGCAATGAGCAAAGAGCAAGGAGTAATAGTAAATAAAAAAAACCTTAATAATATCCGTTGTTTTTTAAACTTTTCACTTTTCACTTTTCACTTCTCACTTTTAATTAGAACGCATGGCCTATGCTGAAATGCAGTTCCCCACTGCTTTCCCCATTTTCCCTCTGAAGTTTGTGCCCGTAATCAATCCTTATGGGGCCAACCGGTGTGTTATACCTTAACCCGAGACCGGCAGTATATTTAAGATTTGCAGGATCCATATCTTTTGCCTTCAACCAGACATTTCCTCCGTCAAGGAATGCAACGATTCCAATACCCTTACCGAAAGATGACCTTATTTCGACGTTTCCACAGAGAAATGCATTACCGCCGGTCGGATCCCCGTTTGATCCTTTAGGGCCGAGCATATCCTGACTATAACCCCTTACCGTAGTCCTGCCACCAAGAAAAAATCTCTCAACAATAGGGAGTTCTTCAGTATCATGGTATCCATGAGCAACGCCACCCCTGAGCGACAACGCAAGGACAATTCGTTTGGTGAGTTCATGGTAAGTACTTCCATGGAAAATAAGTTTTAGAAAGTTTGTCTCTGAGAAAAAAAGAGGAGAAGTAAACTTGAGTGAGAATCCAGAAAGGATTCCTTTCTTAGGATCAAAAGGATTGTCTCTTGTATCATAAATGATTCCAGGTTTTATACCGCTGATAATGAGTGTGCCGATATCTTCTTTGCTCAAAATAACATCTGGTTTTACATCAAATGTTTTGACAAGAGAGAGTTCATAGTAAAGTTCTGTCTTCAGGCTGTCACTCAATTTTTTCTCCAGACCGGCTGAAGCACCGTACCTCTTCAGCCGGTACCGTGTCTCTCTGGTGTCAATATTAATTTCTTTTTTATCTTCGTAAAGGAAAAATGTCCTGAATGGTAAGGGCACATCAAAAAACCATGGATCAAGGTACTGAAATATATATCGCTTCTCAAGAGAGCTCATCTCAAACCTGAATGAGGACTGTCTGTTCATGCCCCAGAGATTTCTGTAACTTAGGTCAAAAAATCCCCTGAATCTTTCGTAATCACCATATCCAAGACCAAATTCTACAGCACCTGCATTACCTTCATTCAATTTTATCAGGACATCTTTTTTATGGTCATATCTATCGAGTACCTCAATATCTACATCTGAAAAGAGACCCAATTTATAAAGTCCCTGTCGTGCCTTTGAGAGAAGGTGATAATTAAATGGTGTATCTTCGTGATATTGTAATTCCCTTTTTACTACTTCATATCTTGTCGCAAAGTTTCCAGTGATTATCGTCTTACCGAAAGATATTTCATCGCCTTCGAGTATCTTGAATGTAATGGATGCCTTTTCCGTGTCGATGGCTCTTTCTACCGATACAACTACATCAGAAAATCCACGGGAACTGTATAAATTAATAATTCCGTACCGTATATCTGAAATATCAACCTCATTGTATGGGTCACCAGGTTTTATCTTTAAGACCTTTTTTATCTCCTCTTCGGAAACAAGGTTTGTCCCGACAACATTTATCTCTTCGATCTCTGTTTTTAACCCTTCATTTACTCTTATCACTATATCAATTTTATGAGAACTCTCCTCATATTTTGTCTGGAACTCTTCAACGTGAGATGACAGGTACCCGAGAGCATTATATAGCTCTTGAATTGCTTCTCTGTCAATATCAATAAGATCCGGATTATACAGGCCTCCTTCTTTGAGGGACATGACCTCTTTGAGATTCTTCTCAGGCAGACTGATACCAGAAAAAGTAATTGACCCGAGACGTATTTCAATTCCTTCAGAAATAGAGAAATGGAGATTTACGAGTTCACCCTCTGAAGTCATCACAGGTGTAATCTGTGTAAAAGGGTATCCTTCCTTATAATAGAGAGAGCGCATCCTGTGCACTGCTTCTTCTACAATATCATCTCTGAGATCTTCTACTTCAAAAAATGGCATTTCTTTGAGAAGGGCTTTTGTTGAGACAGCACTGTTACCTTCAAGGGAAATAGTCAGTCGCTTGCCGGGATTGACAGAGATTGTGAGAGTCCCTTCAGTAAATGTATATGGGCCCACAACAGGCTTAAAATATCCTTTTTTCTTATAATATGCCTTTAGCCTGTTTAAATCTTTACTCAATTTCTCCTTGTCGTATATATCTCCCTCAGATAATTTCATTATGCTTTTTACCTCTTCTGCCGGACCGAAGATAAACATCTTTTTAATTCTCTCTGGTTCTCCTGTATTTATGTGCAGATAAAGAGTAACTCTGGATGGTTTATTTATTTTTTTAATTTCTGCATTTACACTGGAATGTGGAAATCCTCGCATTGCTATTTCATTTTTTAACTTTTCAATAGCGACCTTGAGCAGATCATATCTCATCACCTGTTCTTCTTTTAAAGAGAAATTATTCTTTATGAATTTTTTGGAAAGGTCATAGTCACCTTTTATATAAATCTTTTCTATAAAATCCCTTTCCATTACATTGATTGTAACCTTTACCTTTTCTCCACCGGTTGTCTTGATAGAGATGTTTTCGAATAATCCCTTTAAAAAAGCCCTTTTGATGCCAAGTCTTACAGCTTCTTTATCTATTTGTTTATCTGGTTTGATGTCGAGAATGTCAAGAAATTCTTCTTTTTCGATTGAATATAATCCATTTATTTCTATTTCACCAACTGTTGTACCTTTAACCTCAGAAGTAAAAAACATCATGAAGCAAGAAGTAAGAAGTAAAAAGTAAGAAGCAAGAATGAAAAACTTTTCATTTCCAGTTTCCGATTTCCTATTTCTCATTTCTCTTTTTTTATTCATTTGAATTCGAATCTGAACTTTATATCACCTCCCACACTTCCCTTCTCGTCCCTGGTTCCAATGAGGGAAGTGTTTCTATCAAGGAGGTATTCGAATTTAAGGACATATTCTTCGGTAGTACCCAATGAGCCTGTATACGTCACAAGTAATTTATCACCGATGAGTCGTTTCGATGCAGCCACCATTGGTCCGACCGTACCTGTGGTTTTTGACACGTAAGGACTGACCGCAAATCTGTCAAGGCCTGCTATCGTCCTGAGCCGTTCCTCGAGAACGTCCTGAATTTTGCCTGTCAAAAATGATGTCGCTTCACCCACTCCTATGCCTCCCTCAAGGCCTTTCGTTTGTTTTCCTATCTGTCCAGAAGTGAGGAGAGAGAGGATATCCATATCCTCAAGGTGCGGGTCAGAAGAAAGGGAAAGGTTAAGGCGCTCCATCTGCCCTTCAAGATTCAGTTTGATATGGTATCCTTTTACCGTAGCTTCAGCCGAGAAATTCAAGAAAGGATTGAGTTTGTTCGGATCTATAAAATCAGCACTTGCATGAAGAATTCTGAATTCATTATTTCTGAAATAGATAGTCCCCTCTTGGGATTCAAGTCTCCCGAATAAAACAGGACGTGAGAGTGTTCCCCTTACTACCATATCAACTTTTGCAGCAGCCCGTGCTATGTTATTATCGATATAAATGTTCTCACTTCCTGAAACCCTTATGTTTAATTCTGCTCTTTCAAGTTCTGAACCCTCAGCCTTGGGTTTTTCTTTTGCCTTTGCCGTAAGGAGCAAACTTTTCCAATCCACTCTTTCTTGATATCGTAATCTGTTTATCTTTATCTCACCGATAATACTTTGAGCGACCGCGGTTCCTCTGTATAAGATGCTTCCTCCAAAACTTACGGTGGCGTCTTTAGAGATAGAAGCGGTTACATTATTGATATGCGCTTCGAGATGAAATCTTTTCACATCAAATCCCTTCAGATAGACAAGGCCAGATACTCCTACTTCACCGCCTCCTAATTTGCCGGAGAGCTTCTGAACAGTAATTTTATCTTCACCCACATGAAAGTTACCATTAATTGAACTGAACCGCTGTTGAAAACCCTTTACACTAAAAGAGGCATTTGATACGCTTAGATCCCCGTTTATCTTAGGTTTATCCCATTTTCCATTCAGAGAAAAGTTAAACCGAGTATCTCCGCTCAGATACTCTATCTTTTTTGAAAAAGCCTGCAGAGGTGAAAGAGATGAACTCCCTTCAAAAAATAAATCATATTCCCTGCCGATTTCTAAACCTCCACGAAGTTTGAACGAAGAACTCCCGCTCCGCAGGGCAAATGAGAGAAAAGAGATTTTTCCATTATCGATCCTTACCTTTATATCTGAATCATTTGAAAAGCTGTGACCAAAGAGAGCAAGTGTGACCTGGATTATATTTGCTGAGGCAGTGATATGTTTTCTGTCACCTTTCATCTCAACACGGCCCCTGAGATTAAGGAGCAGATCTTCTGGTGCTTCCTTGAGAATAGAACTTAAAATAAAATCATATCTGCCTGGCTGGATATCAATTTCAGCAGTCCATGGTAATTTTTCGTCATAATATCCATTCCCCTTGAGCTTTACCTTTTCATCAAAAAGTAATGCGTCTAATGAGATGTTCATGTTTTTCAGCGTTGCATTTATGATACTGTTGCCTATGGGTGTACCCTTAAATGTACCTCCTATGACCTTTGCATTCAATGTGATGGAAGGATTTGTAAGGGTGCCACTCCCTTCGGAATGTAAGCTTGAAAAAGAATCCGCAGGCATATAATCAAATCCGATGTCCTTTAAAAAAATTCTGTTTGACGAAGCCCTGTAAGAAAAATTTTTATTTAAAGAAAATTTTCCTTCTGCTGAAAGAGTAGATTTGCCCTTTTTGATTAAAGCCTGTCTAAAAGAAAGCTCTTTATTGGCATATGAAAAGGTTACAGATGCAGAATCAAATGGAATGTTATATACGGATGCTTTCTCTATGGAGGCATTACCGTTAATTTCGACATCTTTATCCCTACTCCCAATCTTCAAACCTGCATTTAGTCTTCCTGTTGATGGAAGATCTTTATAGAATATTTGCATAGCCTTTCCGAACTCGGCATTCTTAAGAGTGGCATTCATTTTATATACAGGGTTTGAAAGCTCGAAGAGTTTCTTTGCCTCTGGAAAGGATATTTTCCCGCTTAATCTGTGCTCTTCATCTGGTGACATGAGAACAAATTCATAGATATTCAGGAGGTTTTTATTATACGTGAAGTGAGAGGTAATACTATTCCCACTGTATCCATCTAAAGAAACAGGAGAAATATGAGCCTTCCCGGATAATTCTGGATTATCAAATGTGCCTGTTATCTCTCCTGAAAAATTTCCCTTGCCTTTTACTCCTTTGTAATACGGCAGAATTAAATCGGAAACCTCTTTTGTCGCAAGCCCGGCCTTGAGTTTGAGCGTTTTCCTGGTAATATTGACTGTTCCGTCCACATCGAGATCAGATAACTCAGTACATAATTTCATGTGTGACAAAGAAAGGAGATTATCACGCAGAGAATAAGTCCCTTTTATGGTGTTTATCCTGTCAAGAACATTATAAATTGAAGATTGACGATCTTTGCTTTGAATAGTGGCTATGGACTGATTATTCTTGTACACAAACCAGCCGTCAGGATTAAAGTCTCTGCCTGAGGTGGCAAGCTCTCCTTCGACTTTACCAACTGGTATCTCAGGCTCCCACCCTATAAGCCTGAGGGCTGCACGACTATCTATTGAATGAAACTTCACATTTAAAGTAAAGAATTCGGCACCGGGAAGATTTAATGATGCTTCTGCCTGAGCTTTCCCGCTATATAACTCTGAAACACCATTGGTAAAACTCATCACACCATCGTGGTATGTTACATCGCATATGAGCTCATCAATATCAACTCCGAAAAGATTCCCTTTCCGAAGTCTTGCTTTTGCTTTCCCTGAAATAGTGGGAATCTGACCTTGTATCTCGCCATGAAAATCAACAGATCCTTCTACCTGTTCCTTTACAT
>JAOUJR010000240.1 GCA_029883145.1 Nitrospirota bacterium | reverse complement strand
TCAGGCAAATCGATAATGTCGTGCTAAAAGCGAATTTGCAGGTGGTGAAAGAACTGCAATATACTGATGATGTACACTCTATTGTCATGTTATTGAGAGATACAGAGTATACAAATCGAGTTTCCAAGTTTTTGCACGAGGAGTTTGAGAAGAACAATTTAGATGTAGTAGTAAAAACATGGGAAGATTTGGCAGAGACTTATCATCAAGTCGTTAATCTCTATAAAGCCAGCTTCAATGTTGTGACCATAATAATTCTACTAATTGTAATTTTTAGCATCGCTAATACACTATATATGTCCGTGATGGAAAGAGTAAGAGAAATTGGGACATTCATGGCTATAGGAAGTCCGAAAGCAATCATAATTAGATTATTCCTATTAGAAGGAGTCGTTATTGGTACAGTTGGTACGGGATTAGGGATTTTTATTGCATTTATGGCCAGCAAATTAATCAATTCATTATATATAATGATGCCACCACCACCGGGAGCAACCGAAGGCTACCCTTTGAGTATTTTTGTTAATTTTCTTTTGGCAGTTAAGGTAATTGCATTAAATATTGTTACTTCTTTTCTCGCATCATTATATCCTGCATTGAAGGCCTCGAAATTAAAAATTGTTGATGCCTTACGATATGTATAGAAGGAGTTTTCTTTTCGGCAGGGAAAGATTGAAGAGAAGAAAGAAAAAGCTACATATTCTAATTTGGAGTTTCTTATTTCTTTTGGCTCAAAGCATTACCTTTTCAGAAGATCTACAAAATGACGAAAAATTCATTAAAAATCTTCTTTCGATCCTGGAAAGAAATCAGAAAGCCTCAGATTCGTTTACTGCTGATTTAATTGTAAAGAGCTTTGCCCCCAGTAGACTTCCTTTAGAGGCTTCATTGAAGTTATATGTAAAAGGACAGGATAAATCTTTGGCTAAATTCATTTCACCACCGAGAAACAAGAATAACATTATCTTAACGGTAATGAATAACTATTGGATATACTTTTTTAATATAAGAAAGTGTATAATCATCTCTCCCAAGCAGCAGCTATTTGGGGAAGTTTCCAATGCAGATGTTGTTAAGCCGCCACTGATTATTAATTACGATTCTCGGCTTATTGGGAAGAGAGAAGAAAATGATGATTTAATTTATATCGTTAAGTTAGTAGCAAATAACGACAATGCTCCCTATGGAGAAATAATCTATCACCTGAGAAAAAAAGATACATTTGTCTTATATGGGGAATTTTATGCTAGGTCTGGGGTACTATTGAAGAGGGTTTTTTTTGGTAATCCGCTGTATCAAGAGGATCGAGTCTTTGCTCAAAGTGTTAGAATTGTTGATGCTGTAAATCCTGAAAGATACACTATTATGGAATATAGAAATATTGAAAATATAGAGCTAACCGATAGAATGTTTTCGCCCACTTATTTGGAACATGTTAGGTAATTCAGATCCAGGGAGCCAGAAAATGCATGTCATAGTAAGGTACTTCCTTTGTAATCTATTCCTTCTCTTTGTTGTCTTTATGTCTCCAGAATCCCTTTTGGGAGAGACAAATTCAAGTTTGACGATATCCTTACTTAAATACTTTCAATTGAATGACATAAATAAGAAGTCTTTATTAAACCCAAATAACGATATTCTTGTACTACGGAAAAGTGGTTCGGTTTTTGAATTCAATGCTAATTATTTATTGAATATAGGGGAAGCTTTCAAATTTACTGCAAAATTTGTAGATGAGTATAGTAATGTTAACTCCAGCGGTTTTCTAAACGAGAGAAAGAGTGATTGGTATTTTAACAATTGGTACTTTAATGAATTATTTTTTAGTGTCGCCTTTTCAGATAGGATTTTTCTCGATGTTGGAAAAGAGGTGTTGAATTTTGGCTGCGGATTTGGCTGGAATCCTTCAAACTTTTTGGAGAAGTATGGTGGGTATTATAGAACTGGATTTGCTTTTGATGACCCGGACAATAATCCTTACGGTGTTAGTTTGGCAAAGCTGAAATACTATGGGGATAAGATTTCTGCCAGTTTTGTTTGGTTGCCAAGGATAAATATCGATAAGAAAAGCAAGGCAATAAATGATTACTTTGATTATTTATCAAATCCTAATAACACGAACCTTTGTTTCTTACAAAATTCAATTGTTATCAATGGGTTAAATGTCACATTTTTATTAGGGCTGGAGGAAAAACTATATAAAAGACCAGAACAGGGATTCTATCAAAAATTCGGATTAAGCGGGTCAAAAATGGTTGGTAACACATTTTCACTTCACGCCGAGGTAGGGTTAAGGAACGGGTCAGGAAAAATGTGTCCAGTTAAAAAAGAAGACATTTATGAGTTAGAAGAAGAAGAGTCAAGCGAAAAATACTACAGCTCGTCTTTAATAGGGGCTAGGTATTTTCTTTCAAACGATTTTGAGCTCTTACTTGAATATTATTTTACTGGGAAAGGCTATGGTAAGAAAGAAGCCCAGATTATTTATCAAGGATTGGAAAATTCCAGAGAATTCTATAGGGAATTTGCATATTTTAGGTTATTCCCGGTAGCCGTAAATACCTATTATGAATTTGCAAATTTTCGAAGAAATTACTTACTGTCATCTTTGTTAAGGAATAACATAAATCAGGTTATGGATTTTAGAATATACAATCACCTTTGTTTAGATGATGGCAGTGGATTCGTAACATGCGAATTAATTTATAGGCCCAATGACCGCTTATCTTTTGAGATGTTATTAGGATTTCCTTGGGGGAAAAGTAATACTGAGTTTGGTATGTTTTACAACAGGTATTGCGGCATTTTCAAGGTTTTACTGTATTTATAATTCCTGCAAAGGGAAGCTCATGGTTCCGAAGTATGTTTTTTTAACGAAGGGAACGGGAGTTAATCGAGATTGTCTGCATTCGTTTGAGCTCGCATTAAAGGAAGCAAAAATTGAAAAATATAATTTGGCATGCGTCTCAAGCATTCTCCCTCCTCGTTGCAAATTAATAACTATGGAGGAAGGGTTGAAGAAATTAAAACCAGGACAGATTGTGAATTGTGTTATGAGCAGGAATAGCACTAATGAATTCTCACGGCAAATCTCATCCTCTATTGGCGTAGCGATTCCCCGCGATAGAAATATTTTCGGTTATATCAGCGAATACCATGCTTATGGAGAAACATCAGAAATGTGCGCTCAATATGCTGAATATTTAGCAGCGTCGATGCTGGCGAGTTCTCTAGGAGCTGATTTTAATGGCTATGAAATCTTTGGTAGGAGGAAAGAAGACAGGGAAGGAATAACCTTTAAGGGCACTGGGTTCTTAATTGGGAGTAATATTGTAGAAACAAGGAACATAACTCAAATTGGCGTATGTAAAGAAAGAAATGTATGGACAACAGTAGTTTCTGCGGCTGTTTTTGTTATATGATTATAAAAAAGTATCGGAGGGGATATATTGAATATTGTTTTCCGAGAAATAAATGATAATGAGTTTGATAACATAGAAGAAGAGTTACTCGGAGAGTGGAAGAGAGAGTTTAAGAGGGATGTTTTTTTCAATCTTTTTAACCCCAAGTATCTAAGATTTATTTTTAGGAATCCTAGAGAATT
>JAOUJR010000239.1 GCA_029883145.1 Nitrospirota bacterium | reverse complement strand
GCCCTGATCCAGTAATAAAAGAATATAAACGCATAGACTTTCAGGAGAAACCATACAATCCCGGGTACATATGAAAGAAACGGGAGAATATCCGTGATATATTTAGGGATAGTCCATCCTCCCAGGAAACAAATTGCTCCGATTGATGACATGATGAACATGCCGATATATTCACCAAGGAAAAACAGTGCAAACCTAAAACCGCTGTACTCAACAAAATATCCTGCAACAAGTTCACTCTCAGCCTCGGGAAGGTCAAAAGGCGTCCTGTTTGTCTCAGCGACTGCTGCTATCACAAACACAATAAATCCTATAAACTGAGGTATTGCAAAGAATCCATACGGAGATTCATATTGGGCATTGACTATTTCAGTGAGGTTCAGAGAGCCAGCCATTATCATTACTCCTACGAGGCTCAGACCCATTGAGATCTCATAGCTTATGACCTGTGCTGCTGACCTCAGGCCTCCAAGGAATGCGTATTTTGAGTTTGAAGCCCAACCCGAAATAATGATTCCATAAGCACCCAATGATGACATTGCAAAAATAAATAAGAGAGCTATATTTATGTCAGCAATCACAAAGCCTTGATAGTACGGGATAACCGCCAAGGAGGTCAGGGCTGCTACTAAAAAGATTACAGGCGCAAGATAAAATACAGGTTTATCTGCATTGGCGGGGATTACGTCTTCCTTGAAAAATAATTTTAAGCCATCAGCAAAAGGCTGAAGGAGGCCATGCGGACCAACCCTCATCGGCCCCAGTCTTACCTGCATATGACCGATAACCTTGCGCTCGAAGTAAGTCGCATAAGCAACATGAAGCATTGCGACTGCAAAAACAATAGCAATATTAATGATGCTAATACCAATATTAATTCCAATGTTTATCAAAGTATCGATAGTCATGAGCCAACCTTTTCCATAATTTTTTGTATTTTTACTTCCCAGCCTTCAATTCCTGGGGCCTTCGTAATCTGGTCAAGTTTATAATCAATAAGGCTAAATGCCCCTCTCTCCTCAAAATTATTTGTAAGCATTACTGTAGATTCGTCCACTAAAATATCGTAAAGGAGAGGAAGGGTTAATGTTCCAACCTCAGTGGTGATACTCACAATATCTCCGCTATTCAACCCTAATCTCTGTGCAGTAAGCGGGTTAATCCTTACCACAGCCTCCGGATAAATCCTGTTGAGCGCCAAAGCCTTTCTGCTTAAGGTTCCTGAAAGAAAGAGCGGTTTTTCAATTGAAATAAAGAACTTACCATCTGAGATACGAGGCGCGTGACAAATAATGTCTTTTAAACTGATTTCCTCAAGACCTCCTCTGAGCGGCTCACCTTTATACGGCCAGAGTGCATCACCCTTTTCAATCTCTGCATGGGTAATGTCTTTATAAAGCGGAGAGACATTGCTGATTTCTGTGAGAATATCCTCTGCAGATGAATAATCCATAGGCACACCCATGTTTTTCGATATTTCAGCAACAATCCTCCAGTCCTCCATGCCGTCTTTTGACAAAGCCCTTCTTACCCTCTGGATTCTTCGTTCAAGGTTTGTATACGTGCCATCTTTCTCTGCCCAGCCCAGTGAGGGAAGAACAACATTTGCGATCTGTGCAGTTTCTGTTAAAAATATGTCCTGGACAACTAAAAATCCAAGGTTTTTGAGAGCAGATACTATTTTTTTGGAATTTGGGAGATTAAAGACCGGATTTTCTCCCATAACATACATTGCCTTTAAAGAACCTTCTTTTGCTGCTTCTATCATCTCGAATAACGTAAGACCTTTTTCATCAGGTATCCGTGCCTTCCATGCACCCTCATATCTTTTCCTGAAATTCGCAAGGGTAACTGGTCGGTATCCTGGAAGCATATCAGGTTCACAACCCATATCAAGAAGACCCTGTTCATTCGGCCGTTCAGAAAGCAAATAAATCCTTGCATTCATAATATAGCTGAGTGCTGAAATGAGCAGTATGCTGTAACTTCCATCAGCCCTCTGTATTAATCCAGGTCCAAGTATTACAGAAGGTGCTGAGGCATTGACCAGTATCTCTATAAAATTATCAAGTCCTGTTTTGCTCAACCCACACTCCTTTTCAACATCTTCTAATGAGGTCTTTATATCCTTTATTCTTGCCTCAAAAGCAGATTTTTCACCTGTAAGACCTTTCCTTTTAACAAGCTCAACAATCAAACCTTCGAGCAACGTATTTTCAGAGTAGATTCTGGGTTTGAGAGATATGGGGCTGAAATTCTCAAAGCCTTTTAAATACCCGATTGTCAAAATATTTCCGCCATTTCTGCGTGATTCCCTTATCTGTAGGCCAAGAACAGGATTAATAGTAGTCGGGTCTCCACCGAGACAGAGTATAGTGTCAGAATTGGCAAGACCGTTGATCAGGTTTGCTGTAGAACCCTGTCCGAAGATATTTTCTATAAGTCTCTGGGCACCTGAATAACCCATTCTTGCAATGCTGTCTATAGTATTGGTTCCAATTGCAATCCTCATAAATTTCTGGAAAACATAATTATCCTCATTGGTACATCTTGATGAGGCAATACCACCGATCGCTTTCCCACCATGCTGATCTCTTATCTCGCTGAGCTTTTTTGCAATGAGACTTATCGCCTCTTCCCACGTAGAAGGCTCAAGCATGCCACCCTTTCTTATAAGAGGGGTTTTTAATCTATCCTTACTCCCCACAAACTCATAACCAAAGCGTCCCCTTGCACAGAGCAGACCATTATTTAAACCCGTCCCAAACTTCGGGATGACTCTCGTTATGTTCTGAGATCGGGCCTGGACAATAACCGTACATCCAACACCGCAATAGGGGCAAATTGTCTCAGTTTCACTCTCGATCTGCCAGGGCCTGTACGCATGCCTGTGTAACCTCGACATAAGTGAACCTACAGGGCATACTGAAATACAGTTACCGCAATATTCACAGTCAAAGGTTCCTCCGGAGAACGGCTGTATATGCGAATGGCCTCCACGGTTAATGAGAGAAAGCGCAAATGCACCCTGGACATTGTTACACATTCTGACACACCTGGTGCAAAGAATGCATCTTTCCATATTGCGTACAATAATCGAGTCTTCTAAGCTTTCAGGGATTTTCCGTTTTGTTTCTTTAAAGCGGCCCTTGGCTGGGCCATATTTTTCAACATTGTCCTGAAGATCACACTCGCCTGCTTTGTCACAGTATGGACAATCAAGGGCATGGTTAATAAGTAAAAACTCCAACATCCCTCTTCGTGCCTTTGCTATCTTATCGGATTCGGTTTTTACAACCATACCATCTACTGTTAAAAGTGTGCATGCTGTTTGGAGAGTTGCCATCTTCTCTACCTCAACGAGACAGAGTCTACATCCTCCATAGGGTTCAAGTAGTTCATGATAGCAGAGTGTCGGTATTCTTATACCTTCCTGTCTCGCAGCATCGAGGACAGTGATCGGTTTCTCGAGTTTTATCTCTTTACTGTTAATAGTTACAGTGATCATCAGGCGTTTACCATGCGACACACTTTATTTTTTATATGTTCTTCAAACTCACTTCTAAAATTGGTGACAATAGATTCGACATCTGTGACTGCTCCATCC
>JAOUJR010000238.1 GCA_029883145.1 Nitrospirota bacterium | reverse complement strand
TGCCTTTCAATGGCGATACTACAGTAGAGGGAATCTTTGCTTTCATTCTCACATCAGGAACATCTATCACAATGCGGTTATCTAAAGGGAATACATTAGGTGTTATCGTGCCATTCCCTTTCACTACGACCTTTAAAATACCATCGGACTTTTCAAATGAAATATCGGTTATCTCTGTAGCTTTCGGCCCATTGCTCGCGGGAAGAGGTGGTTTTTCTTCTGACACAGCAGGTCCAGGATTTTTTGTCTCCAATACTTGTTCTTTTATCGGTTCTTCCTTCGCTGCAACTTTAGGTGATTCTTCTGCTGATAATCCTTTCTTTTCAGTTGTTTCTTCCTTTTTTATCTTGATAACCAGGATATTGTTTTTATATTCTGATTCAACCTCTGATGGCGTCTGGAGAAGCATCTCAAGCTTCGCCAAAAAAGTCGGTGACTCAACCTGGGATGGAATTACCTCAGTTATGCCTGCTTTATTCGAAGTAATCTTACTGTTAAACGCGCCGATGTTCACATCGAGAAGCTCAACAAATATCCTGTAAGGATCTCTCGACCTGTAAATAGTATAGGTAAACGGTTTATCTGCTGTCACTGTTACTGTATAATCCTGAAGGTCTATGCCTGTGAGTACATTGGGCTTTTCAATTTGTGAAGGCTGTTGTTCAACACCGGTCGTTGCACACCCGGCAATGATAATCATAAAACATAGAGCATAGAGCATAGAGCATAGAGCATAGAGTTTTTTCCCCTTAGCCCCTTGCTTTATGCTCATTTCTGATAGCTCTGTGCTCTTTGTACTTTGCTCTTTACATTTTATTTCTTGTTTCATTCTCCCTCCCCCTCACGGAGTTTCAATATTGTATCCTTTGGTTTCAAATTACCCTTATAATCCTTAATATATTCCCTGATTACTACCGTGTCCTTTGTGATCTTTTCAACTTTTCCGCCATACAGTCCTAACACCATACCTTCTGTAATCGTATAAGACTTTTTGTCAGGCAGCATTATAAGGGCATAAGATTTCTGTTTGTCCCATGCAATTGCTAACAGGCGAATTACATCCAACCCATAGCTCTCAACAGGGCTTGCACCTTTTCTCTTTTCAGGCTTCTTTTTTATTACGGTGACAAGGGACAGAAAAGGATCTCTTCTCCCTTTTGCGTCATATGCATATACTTCCTGTTCAACCTTTGCAGTCTCTTCAGGCTGTTTTATGTCCTTCTTTGCCTCTTGAGCGGGTGTAACCTTTTCAGCTACTGGTTTTTTCGCAGGAGGCTGCTTCTTTTCGCATCCCATGAAGGGCAGCAACATAAAAAATATAATGAAAGAGCAGGTTACTTTCTTCATTTTCCCTTCCCTGGTTGTTTTCCCTGTTGTTTAGATAGTTCCTCTTCTGGAAGTGCTGAAAATGTTGTTGCAGTAAATTTTATTTTAAGAATGGCATTTTTTCTTTCAGGTTTTGGGTCACTGAGTTTTATATCAGAAATGTTTACTATTCTGTTAAGTTTTGTGAGGCTGCTGAAGAAGTAACCTAAGTTATGATGGCTCCCTGTAAGTTCGACTTTTACAGGAATCTCATAGACTATACCGCTCAAATGAGTCTTCTTCTGTTCAGGTTTCCAGAGTACAATGTGGAGCCCTGACCTGATACCAAGGTCAGAAACCTGTTTTAATAAGCCCGAGACCTCCTTTTCTTCTGGGAGCTGCTCTTTTAACTCATTAAGCCTTTTTTTGAGTCTTTCATTTTCTGCATTAAGTTCCGTGAGTTTTCCAGCCTTTGCCTGACTTTTTGCGATCTCATTTTCCTGAACTGATATTTTACTTTCAAGAGCTTTTATCTCTTTATTTTTAGGTAAGATTATGAGGACTAACACAACAGCTATGATTATTACTGCAGGGAGAAAAGACAGTATTTTTTTTACAAGCGGGGGTAGTCTCTTTATATCAAATTTTATAGCCATTTCAAACCTTCATCTTAAATGTCAATTTAAACATATACACTGGTATTTTTTCGATGGTTAAACTTTTGGATTCCTGTAAATAAATTTCTGTAAATACCTTCGAATTCTTAAGATTCTCTACATATGACACTACATCAGAGTTTGCAAAAGCATACCCGTCTATATTTATGTTTCCTCCTGCTACGGTCATCGTATGAAGCCAGACGCCGTTGGGAAGGAGCTTACTTATTTCGTCGAGGAGCTTTACCGGGAAACTCTGGTTTTTCCTGAGTTGCTCGATAACGCTTGTTTTCTGCTGGAAAAGCTTATTCACCTGCTCAAAATTTTCAACTGCCTTTATCTTTTCTTTGAGCTCTGCGATTTTTTTCTCATTATCTTTGAACGTCTCTTTTTTTGTTTCCAGTCTGGAATTAAAAAAGAAGGCAAGATACGCCATTACCAGGCCAACAATAATGGTGGCTACCACCATGGTAACGACGAAGGCAGGTATCGGTTTAGGTTTTCTCTTCCTCTTTACAGGTAAAAGATTAACCTTTATCATCTGTCGCCTATCCTCCTGATAGCTAACCCCACGGCAACAGCTGCCATTGGCGCTATCTCTTCTAAATAGGTCATATCAAATTTCTTAGGTATTTTAATATTTCTAAAAGGCTCTACCACCTTAGTTTCTACCCCTATTCGTTCTGCAAAGAGCTTCAGGAAGTTTTTAATAAACGCACACCCGCCACTGAGTACCACCTCATTGACATCTTCATGAACCACTGAACTTCTGAAATACTCGAATGAGCGGTTCACCTCGCTCACTATTTCCTCTGACGCTGATGCAATCACTGAAAGGGCATCTTCTGAGGATACATTTTCAACTGCTTCTCCCTTTTTAAGCCTCTCAGCGTTTTCAAAGGTCAGATTGAATTCCCTCTGAAGTGTCTCCGTGTGAAGGTTACTGCCAATTGCACTATCTCTGGTAAAGACAGAAATACCCCCCTTAAGTATATTCATATTGATTGTACTTGCACCGATATTAACAATAGCAACATTTTTATCTGGCTCAATTTCATAATTAATTTCATACATATTCTCAAGTGCAAACGAATTCACATCAACAATTACCGGGTTAAATCCTGCTTCTTTCACAACCGAAACGTATTCATTTATTATGTCCTTCTTTACTGCAACGAGTATTACATCCATCTGGCCCGGTTCACTCTTTGGTCCAAGTATCTGGAAGTCAAGATTGACCTCTTCGATATCAAACGGTACGTACTGTTCTGCCTCGAACTTTATGGATTCTGAGAGCTCTTCCTCAGACATCTCGGGTAAAGAGATCCGTTTGATTATTACTGAAGAGTGTCCAGCGATCCCAATAACAGAATCTTTTGTTTTTATATTTGCCTTTTTGAGCAGTTCTTTCAGAGAGTCTATGAGCCGGAAAGAATCTATTATTGCGCCGTCAACAATAAGTTCCGGGGGAAGAGGAAGTAAATCAAAAAGGTCAAGCTCATAGCCACCTTTTGTGTCTTTGAGCTGTACAATTTTAATATAACTTGAGCCGATGTCTAAACCAATAATACCTCTTTTACCTAAGAACATATCATTATGAATACCAGAAAAAAATCATCTTGTCAAGTATTTTTTTAATTTAATATCGTAAGATTCATGATAAACCTTAAGG
>JAOUJR010000236.1 GCA_029883145.1 Nitrospirota bacterium | reverse complement strand
TCAACCTCCCGCAGACAGACTTTCCGATGAAGGCGAACCTTACCCAGAAAGAGCCTGACATACTTAAGTTCTGGGAGGAAGGAAAAGTATACGACAGGGTCCAGTGGAAAAATCAAGGCAAACCCCATTATATCCTTCACGACGGCCCTCCCTATGCTAATGGCCGCATCCATATGGGACACGCATTGAATAAGGTACTCAAAGACATAATTGTCAAATATAAAACTATGAAAGGTTTCTCCTCACCGTATGTGCCTGGCTGGGACTGCCACGGACTCCCGATAGAACATCAGGTCGACAAGAATCTCGGTGACAGAAAAGACAAGGTAGATATTCTCGAAAAGAGAAAGCTGTGTAAGGAGTACGCAGAAACATTTGTTGATATTCAGAGATACGAATTCAGAAGACTCGGTGTTTTTGGTGACTGGAAAAATCCTTACCTCACAATGTCATATCCATATGAAGCTGCAATTGTGAGAGAGTTCTGTAAGTTTGTAAAGGCAGGATATGTCTATAAAGGGAAAAAGCCGGTTCACTGGTGTCCATCGTGTGTCACCGCACTTGCGGAGGCAGAGGTTGAGTATGCTGATAAAGAATCACCATCAATTTATGTCACCTTCAGAATTCCTGCTTCAGAGCTGAAGGACACCTTACCGGACTTGACAGACAAAAAGGTTTTCATTGTCATTTGGACGACAACCCCCTGGACATTGCCTGCAAATCTTGCATTGGCAATGCATCCTGACTTTGAGTATATTGCGGTAGAAAAGAATGGTGATGTGCATATAATCGCAGAAGAGAGGTTTGAAGACCTGAAGGCAGAGGCAGGAATTGCGGGAAAAGTACTTGCAAAAATAAAAGGGAGAAAGTTCGAAGGGATTGCGGTGAGACATCCATTTATAGACAGGGAATCCAGGGTTGTGCTCGCCCAGTTTGTATCCATTGATGAAGGATCCGGTATTGTCCATATCGCACCCGGGCACGGAGAAGACGACTACGAGATCGGACTTCAGTACAATCTTGATATCTATGCCCCTGTTGATGACAGAGGCAGGTTTACCTTTTCAGGAAAACAACCTGAACTCTCGATGCTCGAGGGTCAGTCTGTGTTCAAGGCAAATGCACTAATAATAGATATCCTTAAAAAGAACAATGCATTGATTAAAGAAGAAAAAGTTCTCCATTCTTATCCCCACTGCTGGAGGTGCAAAAAGCCTGTCATTTTCCGTGCAACAGAACAATGGTTTATCTCAATCGAACACAATAAGTTACGGGAGCGATGCCTCAGGGAGATTGATAATGTGCAATGGGTTCCTCTATGGGGAAAGGACAGAATTTACGGAATGGTCTCGAACAGGCCTGACTGGTGTATATCAAGGCAGAGGGCATGGGGAGTACCAATAACACTCATAAACTGCGAAAGTTGTGGAGAGTTTATAAAAGAAGATGAGGTGCTTGACAGGATTATAAAATCTGTTGAAGAAGATGGTGCTGATATATGGTTTATAAAAAAAGCAGATGAATTCCTGTCACCCGGCTATAAATGCAAAAAATGCGGGGGAAGCTTTTTTTCAAAAGAGACCGACATACTTGATGTCTGGTTTGATTCCGGTGTAAGCCATGCAGCGGTTATCGGGATGGATAAAAGGCTCGACTTGCCTGCAGACATGTATCTTGAGGGAAGCGATCAGCACAGGGGATGGTTCCAGAGCTCACTCATCACCGCAGTAGGAACAAAAGACAAGGCACCTTACAGGACTGTGCTCACCCATGGTTTTGTTGTTGATGGTCAGGGAAAGAAGATGTCCAAATCTCTCGGAAATGTAGTTGCCCCGCAGGAGGTTATAAAGACTCACGGTGCAGAGATTTTGCGGTTATGGGTCTCTGCTGAAGATTACAGGGATGACATAAAAATCTCAAAAGAGATACTCGACAGACTCACAGAGGCATACAGGAAGATAAGAAACACATGCCGGTTTTTACTCGGCAACATTTACGATTTTGACTATAAGGATTACAATTCTGATCTTTTGGAGATCGACAGATGGGCAATGAGCAGGCTCCAGAAACTTATAAAAAAGGTCACCTCAGCATATGAGAACTATGATTTCCATGAGGTATTCCACACCATTTACAACTTCTGCGTTGTAGATATGAGTTCTTTTTATCTCGATGTCCTGAAAGACAGACTCTATACATTTAAATCAACCTCTATTGAAAGACGTGCTGCACAATGGGTTCTCTCTCAGATACTTTCTGCAGTAACACGATTAATGGCTCCTGTACTTTCCTTTACTGCTGAGGAAGTGTGGCAAAGCATAGGGCACAGAGCACAGAGCATGGAACACACAACGCTGGACTTAGGGGAGTCTGTGTTATTTTCTTCATTTCCGGAATTCAATGAAAGGTACTTTGACGACGAACTCGAGAAACGATGGGATGATTTATTTACGCTGAGAAATGAAGTAAATAAGGCACTTGAGATTAAAAGGGCAGAACGGTTTATCGGGAATTCCCTCGAAGCAAAGGTGATACTTTATCCTCCGGAGAAATATACTTCTCTCCTCACACAATACAGAGATTTCTTGCCAAACTTCTTTATTGTTTCAGCTGTAGAGATTACAGACATAAGACCTGATGTCTCTTATAAAAGCAGTGAGATAGAAGATTTAGAGGTAAAGATTGAGAAGGCACAAGGGACTAAATGCCAGAGGTGCTGGAACTGGAGCGAGAGTGTCGGAACGTTCAGAGAGGCACACGAAATCTGTGAGAGATGTTATAAAGTTATTTTTGAATAAACAATGAGAAGAACCACCTCTGTACTCCTTATTGTCTCACTTGTTATCGCAATAGACCAGATCACAAAATATCTTGTTGTTACTTATTTAAATCCATCTGACTCTGTAAGAATTTTTTCCTTCCTGCATTTGGTGATTATAAGGAATACAGGTGCTGCATTCGGGATGTTTAAAAGTCTCGGTAATGTTTTTTTTATCGTAGTCTCGATAATCGCTATACTTTTTGTCATATGGCTCATGGTGAGGGGGAAGGAGGGTTATTTCAGCCTCTCGCTTATACTCGGTGGCGCTACAGGCAACCTTATAGACAGAATACTCTACGGAAATGTGGTGGATTTTATAGATTTTTCAATAGGGAAATTTCACTGGTATACGTTCAATATTGCTGATGCAGCCCTTACCGTTGGAGTCATAATGTTTTTTTTAAGCTCTCATTTATTATTGAAGCGTGGAGCAAAAATTTAATGCATCCGGTATTATTTAAAATCGGCCCTCTTACCATCCACACTTATGGAGTCCTTGTCGCTGCCGGATTCCTTCTCGGCCTCGCACTCGCAATCAGGCAGGCAAAGAAGGAAGGTATTCCAGCAGACACGATAATAGACCTTGGTTTCTATATACTCGTATCAGCTCTCATTGGATCACGGATTTTCTTCGTCGTCATAAATGCTGACCATTATCTCCGAAATCCTATTGATATTGTCAAAATATGGGAAGGTGGTCTCGTCTTTTATGGAGGTATCTTATTCGCTATTCCCACAGCTTTCTGGTACATAAGAAAAAATGCACTTGGTATCTGGAGCACCGCGGACATTTTTGCGCCTTCAATTGCAATCGCTCATGCGAT
>JAOUJR010000237.1 GCA_029883145.1 Nitrospirota bacterium | reverse complement strand
ACATCAATTAAATGTAAGAGTACTGATGTACGTTCAACATGTCTGAGAAACTGGAATCCAAGTCCTGCACCTTTATGTGCTCCCTCGATTAACCCTGGTATATCAGCAACAACAAAGCTTCTGAAACTACCGAGTTTTACCACTCCTAAAGTGGGTACGAGCGTGGTAAAAGGATAGTCAGCTATTTTAGGTTTTGCAGAGGTGATAACTGATATCAGTGTTGATTTTCCTGCATTTGGCAGTCCGATTAACCCGACATCAGCAAGGAGTTTTAATTCAAGTATAAGCTCTCGTTCATCACCCTTTTCTCCAGGCTGTGCAAACCTTGGAGCCTGTCTCACAGATGTCGCAAAATGTGCATTTCCCAATCCACCCCTTCCACCTTTTACGACCACATGATACTTCCCTTCTGAATCAAGGTCTGTAATTATCTCACCACTATCTCCATCTTTTATAACAGTACCGATTGGAACAGGTATTATCATATCTTCCCCGTCTTTACCGTGCATATTTTTACCCTTACCGTGACCTCCACGCCCAGCTTTATACTCTCGTTTATATTTAAAGTCAAGCAGCGTATTTAATTGATTTGTTGACTTTATAATTATATTCCCTCCTCTTCCTCCATCTCCACCATTTGGGCCACCTCTTGGTACATACTTCTCCCTTCTGAAGCTCACACACCCTCTTCCTCCATCTCCAGCCTTTACATGTATCTTTACATAATCAACAAATTGCATGATAATTTAGATAATGATAATATGTACTCATAAGGCTAAAACAAAAAAGGCGGGCCAAAGGCCCGCCTTTTAATTTCACCTGAAATGTCTGCCTATTGTGCAACAGGATGAACGCTTATCTGTAACCGTGTCCTGTCTTTTCTCTCAAAACTCACTACCCCGTCAATCTTCGCAAAAAGGGTATCATCCGAGCCTTTGCCCACATTAAGGCCTGGATGGAATTTTGTGCCTCTCTGCCTTACAAGAATATTTCCTGCCTGAACAAACTGTCCGCCATACCTTTTCACGCCAAGACGTTTTGACTCGCTGTCACGGCCATTTCTCGAACTTCCTACACCTTTTTTATGTGCCATGTGTATCCTCCAAAACTATCTCTTTAATCTTTAAAGATGTATAGGGCTGCCTATGCGCTCTTAACTTTCTGTAAACTTTCCGCGGTCTCTGCTTGAACACAAGTACTTTTTTTTCTTTTCCTGTATTTTCTACCGATGCAATAACCTTAACTCCGCTCACATAAGGAGAGCCGTAGATGCATGTCTCTTCTCTGGCAACCATAAGTACCTTATCAAGGGTTATCTCTGAACCGCTCTCTAAAGGGAGCTTTTCAACCCTTATCGTCTTTCCAAGAGATACCTTATATTGTTTCCCACCGTTTTCAACAATTGCGTACATTATTCCTCCAAAAACTTATAATAACACTTTAAATAAAATAAAACAACACATTATTCTTCAAGGTCATCAATAAAACTCTTTGTCATCAATAAAACTCTTTAATAATTCTTTATCTTTATCCGACATTTTCATAATTTCTATCCCTATATCATATTTATCAACACCTTCTGAATCAATCTTCACACAATTAGAAACTTTTCCAATTACAATAATTAAATTCTCATTAATTATAAGTTCAACTTCATAATTAACATTTAAGTTTAATGGACATTCAGTTTCAACCAGCATTCCTAAAAAACTTATCTCTTTCACTTTACATTTGTACGGTAAATCAATCTTTACATCATCTGATGAAGTAATTTTAACCCTTATCCCTCCGAATCTCCTCTCGTATGTTTTAAGTCTCTTATCCTCAATAAATTTCATGAGTATATTTGCTTTTTCAGTGAGGATATTTGTAAATCTTACCCCGGCCTTATACACAGGGAAAAATTCTCCAGAGTCTTTTTTTTCTTTTTGGCTGAGTATCGACCAAACTACACGTCCATTTAAGTGTAAAAAGGAATCTTCAAGTTTGATTTTAAAAGAATATTCTTTATTTAACTCAAGCCTTTTTTTAGTTTCGATTGCAGCTCCGTCAATACTGATATTAATGATATTCAGGTCCGAAGGATAAAGTATATTGCCCTGTATGTCATTCACCACATATCTTTTATGTTTTCTCTTATTTTCTTTTGGCATTCTAACCTCGTTACAGGTATATATGATTGATGTTTATCTCAGTATAATGCCTGCGTATCCAACCACATGGTCATAGTCACCACTTACCTCTGCAGATGTAGTATACCGAACAAGCCGTGCGGACTGAGCGCCAAGTGCTTTTGCTGCAAACAATGCTGTTGTGGTCGGAAGATACCCACACATGGATATCTTTTCTTTCCTCACTATCTCATAGAGTCCTTCAGGGTCGAGGGACAGAATTTTATCTATCGCTTTTTTGTCTTTTTGTCTTGCAATATCATCAGTCACATAGTGGCTCATGTCAGAGCTTGCCACGATCACCACAGAATATCCTACATCCTTAACTGCCCTCGCAATGCCCTCTCCAAGTATTCTGCATTCTTCAACAGATGCTGACTGTATTACAATAGGTACAATTTTTACTTTTGTTGAGAAATAAGAAATAAAAGGAAGCTGGACCTCAAGTGAGTGTTCAAACATATGTGCTTGAGTATCTTTCGTGACAATAGGCACATTTATCGCAATCTTAAAAGAAACCTTTTCGTCAATAGAAAAAACCCCTGTCGGTATCTCCCATTCTCCTGATTCCATCAGAGATATCTGTGAACCAAGACCTGTATGATTTGGACCTATGAGTACAAATGTCTCTGGAAAGTCTATTGAAGAATATACTGCTCCTGCAACAGGTCCTGAGTATACTAAACCGGCATGAGGAGAAACAAGAGCAATTGCCTTTTCCTTCCGTGCATCTCTCTCTATATACCTCTCAACCTGTTGAGTTAATTTCGAGGCATTCCCGTAATAAAACTGTCCTGCGACAGCCGGAGATCTCTTCAAAATACCTCCTCCTCTGTATCCTGATAGCCTCTGTCAGTCCTGTTCAGAAATCGTGTACAGTTTGAAATAAATGTTAAATTAACTATGCCCGTCGGTCCGTTTCTCTGCTTTGCAATAATGACCTCTGCTTCTCCTTTTTTTGCTTCTTTGTTATAAATCTCATCCCTGTAAAGAAAGAGAATTACATCTGCATCCTGCTCTATTGCGCCTGACTCTCGGAGATCCGCTAAAATAGGCTTTGGAGGTCTCCGCTGTTCAACACTCCTGTTGAGCTGGCTCACTGCGATAACCGGTACACTTAATTCCTTTGCGAGGGCTTTCAGCGATCGTGATATATCGGATATTTCCTGTTCACGTCTTTCGAAACTTCCCTTTCCTCTCATTAACTGAAGATAATCAACTATTACAAGGCTTAGTCCGTGCTCCATTTTTAACCTTCTTGCCTTTGCCCTCAGTTCAAGAACAGTGATAGCTGATGAGTCATCTATAAAGATCGGCGCGCCGGTGAGGTTACTTGCTGCACTTGTCAATTTATGCCAGTCTTCTTTTTTTATAAATCCTTTCCTGATACTGCTTGAATTCACCATTGCCTCTGAACATAACATCCTGAATGCAAGTTGCTCCTTTGCCATCTCAAGACTGAATACCGCAACAG
>JAOUJR010000234.1 GCA_029883145.1 Nitrospirota bacterium | reverse complement strand
ATCGTATTGTAGCGGAACTTCCCGACAGTTTTGCCAAAGTAGTAATGCATGGATCACATAGACGATCTAAAGATGAACTAATTCAGCGATATCAACTACCTCCTCCCATTGCAGAATTCTATGTAGCAGAGTCAGAGCATTTTCAGTGGATTCGTGATCTCAGAGATGAAATTGAACATCATGGCAAATCTCCTCGTTTAATTTTTGACATTGAGGACGGTATGGCTATTAAGGCTGATGAGGCACCATGGTCTTTTTTACCTATATGGAGGCCAGAGCTATTAAGGCAAAATGGATTGGGGTCATTAAGAGCGGTGTTCTTATATCTCATTTCTAAAGCTTTAGAATTGACGACACGATATGTAAGGGCATATTCGTCATGCATTAAAGTTCCACCAGCAATTGGCCCAGGATACATGTTTTATATTCGAGACTATTTTAGCCATCATCTAGTAGACCTTTTATCATCGCTTAATAATCCTTGGGAACGAGCCGTAGAGTCAAAAGCCATCTAAATATCTTAGGAAATTTTCTTTGATTTAGTCTCATCAACTAACATCTCTACCCTTATCTTGCAAAAGCAGCACAGATCTTGAGTATGCGGGCTGTTGTCAGCAAAAGGGGTTTTATGATGGGAACCAAGTGAAAGGAACTCTCTCCAGCCCGCTCAAGAGAGCCGAAGATATTATAGCATGAATTGCAATTGAGAATTTCAATGTTGATATTGTTACAGAGTAACTCCTTGCTTTTTCAAATTCTATAGAATAAAATCCTTCAAGGATGGGAATTAAAAAATTTACTTGGAAGAAAACAGGAGGAATAGTCTTTATTATCACCTCATAAGATAGACGAATGAGGGGGAAGGAAATTCTCAAAGAAAATCATAGAAGACGAGGGGGAAGTTATGCCAAGCAATAAGATCCATCAAGACCTTATAGCTAAAATTAAGAAAATTCTTAATCCGTTTCAGGATAAGCTCCTTATCGAAAAGCAAGATGGAGTTGGACTTATACAAGTATTTAGTGAAGAAGACATGACCGAAGGAGAGAGGAATAAATACAAGATTGCGTTTTCTGACATGCTTCTTTTAGATGATAACCGCCAGCCATTTATAGTAATTGAACCTGAGACATCCGCATCTCCCAAGACATTCGGAAGATCCATTCCTGTGTATACAATCGCCAAACAGATAATGGCAGACAGGCAATATCAAATTAAATCTCCCCTGTTTTTGATTATTGTTATTCCCGATGATAAAAAGAATCCCGGCCAGAAGAAATATAAGCTGGAAGATTTGCAGCGCAAAATGAAAAGCTCAATAAAACTTGAAGGATCTCAACTAGCAGATTTTACTTTTTGTCAGATCAGTGACTTTGAGGATACTATAGGAAAGATGATTGACGCCTCGAAGAGATAGACGAAGAAGGGGGAAAGGGATTCTCAAAATGATTTAGCGAAAAAAGCTAATTTAAGCAGAAGCACAATAAATACAGCAGAGTAGGGACAGCATATAGCGTTAAAAAATTTGTTTAAGATAGCAGAGGCTTTAGGAGAAGAGCCAGCAGATCTTTTCCTCACAGAGAAAGACAGAGAAGACATAACCTATAAAACAAAAGTCTTGTTTGACAGGCTGAGTAAATTCTTTGATCTTGAGGAGAAGAAAGAGAAAGGATAGGTGACATAAAGAGACAACAAGTGACATGAAGTGACATTTTTAGGATGGGGATTGTAATTTCTAGATAAGAAGCTAATTCTTATTAAGAATACGATGGGAGGTTTAAATGAAAACTAAAATTTTAGCTACTGTCTTAATCTGTGCTTACCTCACAAGTTGCGCGACTTTATTCAAAGGGACAAAAGAAGAAGTCAGCATCAACAGTGAGCCACAAAAAGCAGAGGTGTATGTAAATGGCCAGTTGATGGGAGAAACTCCACTTGCGCTTAAACTTGAATGTAAAAAGACTTATTCAGTCGAATTTAGAAAAGACGGATTTAAATCTAAAACTTACCAAATTACAAATCATGTTGGAGCAGGTTGGATAATTTTGGACGTTTTTACTGGCCTTATAGGAGTTATCATTGATGCTGCTACTGGCGCTTGGTATTCTCTAGACCAAAAAAATGTGAATGCAGTTTTAGAAAAGCAACAAGAGAATCCAATTAATCCTGAAGTCTTGTTGTTTTATTGATTACTAAAAGAATTTCTTCTTAAAAGGCAGGTGATAAAACAGTAGAAAGGAGGAATATCTAATATCAATAAAAAAAATGAAGAAAAAAGGGCAATCAAAACAGCTTGTCCCAATTGTGGCAATGCTTACCTAAATAAGAAAGAACTTCATCCTGGCACCCTGGAAGAAAAAATTGAGACAGAACTTGTGTATGAATGCCCAACCTGTAAAGTTTTGTTTCATAAAGAAAAGCTCAGATAATTAAAAAAGCAGCAGAGAAAGCCAAAAAGGCAATATGGCAAAAAATGGAAGATAAATACGATCTCTTACAAATAGTAAGCCGCGTCTGGGCTAGGTTTTACACCTTACCTGAACATAAAAACAGCAAAATAGAAGAATATTCGATCTTTATTGAAATTAAGAATAGCAATGATGAATGTTATCTTATTAATGCTAGAGAAGAAGATTTCTTATGGAAAGGAATGCTCTCAGGAATAACTTGGCAAGTTATTATGGATGAAGAAGAATTATATAAAAAAAGAGATTTACTAGGATTTGTTCATGTTAGATTTAGAGATAAACCGATAAAAATAAATAACAAGATATTAGATCCTTTCCCAAATTATGATTTTTTTTGGAATTACATAATAAAATAAAACTAAGGAAAAGAAAAATGAAAGCTCTTTTTACAATCTGCGGAGGGTGGGGAAACTGTGAGAATAAAGATTTGAGAAAGTTATTTGAGAGAAAAGAAGAAGAAGGGAAAATCTTTGAATGGCCTTCAGAACAACAGCTAGAAGAGCTAAATGAAATATGCTCTAGCTGCGAACATCCTTTAGAATTACATGAAGATGACTGCCCTGTCTGTAGGGGGACAGCCTTGAACACTTCACCCTTCCCCTTACCATCTAAGTTCTATGCAACCTCAATTACTCAATATTTTTATATGTGTATGAATTGTATGAGGTTTCTCTATTCTTCTAGAAAAATATCCTAATGCTCTACAAAAGGGGTCGCTACTACTGGCTAGACGTATCTATAAATGGGAAAAGAATACGGAGATCTCTGAAGACTACTAAAAAGCTCGAGGCTATAAGCACGGCTGGAGATCTCAAAGAAGAGTTAATAGCTCAACACTCAAAAGGCAAGATCTTATTCTCAGACTTCTGCGAGCAATACCTAGAGTGGGCCTGGTCCTCAAAGCCAGCCTCTACTCTCCGCGAGAAACAGCGTCTTGAGAAGATCCAGGAATTTTTTAAAGACTTAGACGTTCTCTATTTAGACGATATTACGCCTTACCATATAGAGCAGCTTAAAGCAGAGCTGAAGAGGACCGGGATTGATTTTCACTTTCACCTACTACGCCATTATTTCACAACTTCCTTAGTAGAGAAAGGAGTAGACTTTATCACGATCTCCGAAATCTTAGGCCATAGTAAGCTGACAACAAGCTTGATCTACTCTCATACAGATAAAGAGAGGAAGAAAAGAGCTGTT
>JAOUJR010000232.1 GCA_029883145.1 Nitrospirota bacterium | reverse complement strand
TCTCTAAAGAGTTCACCCACTCCTGTCATTGTCCCTCCTGTACCAACACCTGAAACAAAGGCATCAGGAACTTCTCCAAGGTCATTTACTATTTCTACTGCGGTTGTTTTTCTGTGTATCTCTGGATTAGCAGGGTTTTCAAACTGCTGAGGCATAAAATAGCCAGGATTGTTTTTAAAAATCTCCTCAGCTTTTTCGACCGCACCCCTCATGCCTTTCTTACCTTCTGTCAGGACAAGTTCCGCACCGAATGCCTGAAGAAGCTGTCGTCTCTCCATGCTCATTGTCTCTGGCATTGTGAGGATAATTCTGTATCCTTTCAATGCAGCAACTATTGCGAGGCCGATACCTGTATTACCGCTTGTGGGCTCGATAATTGTTCCTTCGGGTTTTAATTTTCCACTCCTTTCTGCAGCCTCTATCATTGAAAGTGCAATCCTGTCTTTTACAGAGCCGCCTGGATTATTGCCCTCTAACTTTGCCCAGATTTCAGCATCATCATGAGAGCAAAGGCGATTGATTTTTACCAGTGGTGTGTTTCCTATAAGGCTCAGGATATTTTTATGCAGTTTCATGATGACTCTCTCGAATTATAACACAACCTGATATAACCCCTATCCAGCGATGAAATACAAAATAAGTGAAATCACTAATTAGTAAGAAAGGCTGGCGAAAAATTTTTATACGACACCTTAAAGTAAAACCTGTTGAAGCGTAAACGAAGAAACCTTTGATTTGTAAAGCACTTACGATTGCCATATTAATAATCTTGTCGATTATAAAAATTCTGAGACAGTTTTTCTTACTATCTATTTTTCATATATGAAGAAAGCCATTTTTTTATGATACATAGAGTCTGGGGGAATGTCCTTTCGCTTAATAAACGAAATCTCTGACCAGTCTAATGCTCTATCGCTCGAATTTGCAAACTCGTCCTTCGGCCTCAAACAGTGCAAATTCGCCCTTTCAGGGACTCTCCTTTTGCCAAGACCGGTAACCAAAGATTTCGTAAAGTCGCTCAAGGGCATTTCTCCAACTTGGGAAAAACCTACTTCATCACGAAAAAGGTGATGCTTACTTATGTAAACACTCAATTGAATAAGGCTAAAAGAATCTTTTATAGTATTAATATTCCTTTGATCTAGTAACAAGCAGGCTGGCTTGAGCGACATCAGAGATTTTTCGGTAACAGTTCTTAGCGAAATGGAACGGCCACAGCCTCGACTGTTTGAACCCGAGGGGTGAGTTTCGAGGCTGTAGTGAAAGGAGCTTAGAGCTGTCGAAAAATATCGTAGTAAGCGAAAGTCAGTTTTGCTTGTTAAAAACTTTATATCTGGATTTTTGGTATGTATAAAGACCACGACTACGATATAGTTGTCATTGGTGCAGGCCATGCTGGCTGTGAAGCTGCACTTGCATCTGCACGGATGGGTTTCTCTACCTGTCTCTTTACGATAAACCTCGATACGATTGCACAGATGTCATGTAACCCTGCTGTCGGAGGACTTGCAAAGGGACATCTTGTAAGGGAGATTGATGCACTCGGTGGTGAGATGGCAAAGGTAACAGACAAAACAGGAATTCAGTTCAAGATGCTCAACATGAGCAAAGGGCCTGCAGTCTGGTCTTTGAGGGCACAGGCAGACAGGGTTCTCTACAGGCTCTCAATGAGAAGGGTTGTCGAGTTTCAGAAGAACCTCGATATAAAACAAGCTCTTATTGAAAAGATAATCGTGGAGGAGGGAAAAGTAAAAGGAGTTCTCACATCACTTGGTATATTTTACGAAACAAGAGCTATTGTCGTTACCACAGGCACATTTCTTAAAGGATTAATACACATTGGTCTTGAGAACTTTTCTGCAGGAAGAGCAGGAGAGTTCCCTTCAGTGGGGCTTTCAGATTCCCTAAGAGAATTGGGTTTTAAAATGGGTCGTCTGAAGACAGGAACTCCTCCCCGGCTTGATGCAAAGACGATAGATTTTTCAAAAACAGAACCGCAATATGGTGATGATCCACCTCAGCCATTTTCATACAGCACAGAAAAGATAACGAATCCTCAACTTCCCTGCTATATCACCTATACAAACAAAGAAACCCATAAGATAATATTTGGTAATCTTGACCGCTCGCCTCTTTACAGTGGCCGCATTAAAGGGATTGGGGCGCGGTATTGTCCGTCAATAGAGGATAAGGTTGTGAGGTTTGCAGAACGTGAGCGTCATCAGGTCTTTCTTGAGCCAGAAGGGCTTGAGACAAAAGAATACTATGCGAATGGAATACCCACAAGTCTTCCTTACGATGTACAGGTAAAACTTGTACGAACTATACCTGGACTTGAAAAGGCTGAGATTATGAGGCCCGGCTATGCTATAGAATACGATTTTGTCTATCCAACACAGTTAAAGCACAGTCTTGAGACAAAGTTGATTGATGGACTCTTTCTTGCAGGGCAGATAAACGGGACCTCAGGATATGAAGAGGCTGCTGCGCAGGGGATCATGGCGGGGATAAATGCATCTTTAAACCTTCAGGGAGGGGAGCCTTTAATCTTAGGGAGGCATGAAGCATATACCGGTGTTCTTATAGATGACCTTATCACAAAGGGTACTAATGAGCCATACAGAATGTTCACCTCAAGAGCAGAATACAGGCTTCTCTTGAGGCATGATAATGCTGATCTGCGTCTGATGAATAAAGGATACGAAATCGGGCTACTGGGTAAAGAAGTTTATCAGAAATTTCAGGAAAAGAAGAGACTGATTGATGAAGAACTCCAGCGTATTAAGAAGATACGCATCAAGATAGAAGGGGCGGATAAGAGTGAATCTCTGGAGCAACTTTTAAAGAGGCCTGAGATAACATATGAATTCATCGATAAATCTGTTCATTCTGACAAACCACTCAGTCCTGAAATGAAAAAGCAGGTGGAAATACAGGTCAAATATGATGGATATATACTTCGCCAGATGGAGATGGCTGAAAGGCTTAAGAAAGTTGAAGAGAAAAAGATACCTGAAGGTTTTGATTACATTTCAGTAAATGGGCTTTCAAAAGAGATACTGAGCAAGTTGCAGGAAGTAAGACCTGCAAATCTCGGCCAGGCGAGCAGAATCCCTGGCGTTACCCCTGCTGCAATTTCACTTTTGATGGTATCAATAGAAAGGTTAAAAAGAGAGCGAGGGAAATCATAATATGATATATTATTTAAATTTTTTCTGGAAATTAATGATTTTACCGAAAATAAATTGCTTCAAAACAGGCGACAAGTTTCACTGAAGATAGCTTAAGAGAGGAGGACAAATTACAAATGTCAGAATATCAATGTAGTTCTGCGTGCGGTTATATCTATGATCCTGAAAAAGGCGATCCTAAAAGTGGTATAAATAAAGGGACCCCTTTTGAAAAATTACTATATAATTGGGTATGTCCAATTTGTGGTGCGGGAAAGCATGTTTTTAAAAAAATAGATTAAGATTTATCCGTTGTAACTGATTTCTTCCATGAATAATAAAAAGCTGGGAGAACTTTTAAAAGAAGGATTAAAAGAATTAGGGTTTACGCCCTCAACAGATCAAATAAATGCCTTCATGACCTATCTCTTTGAACTCAAGAAATGGAATAAGGCATATAACCTCACAGGGCTTAAAAAAGATGAAGATATTGTCGTCAA
>JAOUJR010000233.1 GCA_029883145.1 Nitrospirota bacterium | reverse complement strand
AATCAGTTTCTCCAAGCCTTAAGAAAAGAATTTATTAAAATGGAGGTTTATGAGGAAGATGAGGAAAGAGCAGATGTAATTTTGTTTAACAGTTATCCTTCGAGCTCGGAATATTTTTTTGATAAAATTCTCAAGATAAAGAAGAAATACCCATCCAGAATTGCAATTTATCGTCTGGATGGGCCAATTTCATTATATCGAGGTAAAGACAAAGAAGTTGATAGAATCATAGCCGTATTTAATAAACTTTTCGCTGACGGAATTATTTTTCAATCAAACTGGTGTAGGGAAAAGAATAAAAGACATTTCAATATTTTTTCTAGATATGAAACAGTAATTCACAACTCTCCTGATAATGAAGTGTTCAATAGAAAAGGAAGAAAAAAATTTAATCCGAATGGGAAAATAAACCTTGTTGCTACGAGCTGGTCTTGTAATTGGAGGAAAGGATTTGACATTTATAAATATTTAGATGAAAATCTGGATTTTTTGAGATATGATATGACTTTCGTTGGTAATTCACCAATTGAATTCAAAAACATAAAATGGATAAAACCAGTTCCTCCTGAAAAGGTAGCCGAAATTTTAAAACAGCATGACATCTTTATCACCGCTGCCAGAAATGATCCATGTTCCAACTCTTTGATTGAAGCGCTATCTTGCGGCTTACCTGCGGTTGCATTGAACGATGGAGGTAGTCCAGAATTGGTTCAAAGAGGAGGAGAGTTATTCAATGGCAAGGATGATATCATAGGTAAAATAGAAAAAGTATCCATTAATTATCACTATTATCAATCTCAAATTCCCACATTTTCAATGGAAAGAATTGCTCAAAGTTATCGCGAATTTGCTGAAAAGATTTACAGGGACGTCCAGAATGGGGAATATCAGCCAAAGCAAGTTAACCCTTCAACGATAGTCAATTTTTATAAAATGAAATTAATGGTTTTAATACGGCAAGGATTAAACAAATTTAGAACCGTAAAAGAGAGAATATGCAGAATTTAAAACAGTATCTACAGTATTACTTCTGGGCAACATATCATAGGAGACTCTTAGATAAGCTCTTAGAACAAAGCAAAAATTACTATAAGGGAGTGGTTTTGGATATTGGAGGTAGGGACAGAGGTAGTTTTGTGAGCCCGAAAGATAAAGTTGAGAAATGGATATTCGCCGATATTGAAAACAAATATAAGCCTGACATAGTCATGGATGTTTGTGACATGAGTGGGATAAAGAATGAAAGCATTGATGTGGTAAATGCTATTGAACTTTTTGAACATGTAGAAAATCCAAAAAAGGGACTGAGAGAATGTTACCGTGTTTTGAAGAAAAGAGGAATAATGGTCTTATCGGCCCCATTCTTATTTCCTGTTCATGCGGACCCATATGATTTCCAAAGATGGACAGAAGATAAATGGAAGAGGGAATTGGAACGATTGGGGTTTAAAATGCTAAAATTCGAGGTTATGGGAAGATTTTTTACGGTCTTAGCGGATATGGGAAAAACATTTATCAAATCAATTCCACGAATTTTAAGATGGATTTTATATTTATTCTATCCATTATTAGATTGGTCAGTAGAGTTAGATAATCTCGGATTTATTAAGAATCACAGACTTGGGAAATTCCACGGCGGATATTTTATGATTATAGAAAAATGACACGATGAAAAAACATATTTATTGCATAATTTATAGTTTTATTGAGAATGAGAATTCCGCAAATGAGATTCAAAGTAAGAAAACTTTTGAGAATTTGGCTTCGCTTGATAATAATATAAAAGGAATATTTTTAGGTAATAAGGGTAGCAAAAGAAATCCTTTTTGGAAGATCCGGAAGGAAAATAACAAATATTTTATAGATAGATTTGACTTTGTGAACCCATATATAGAGAAATTGTTTAAACTTGGCATCATAAGAAAAAATATTTTTCCATATCTATTTGCAAAAAGATGTCAATCAATTATAAGAAAAGACCATTTTTCTAAAATAATCTATATAAGAATAGCCTCGCCGGAGGAGGGAATTTGTTACATTAAGAATCTTAAGAGGTTAAATATTGCCCGGATATTTTTTGAAATGCATAACATTAACTATGAGATCTCTGCCTTTTATAGGTGGAGTTTTGAGAATACATATTGTAAATTAGCATATAAATATTTTTTTGAATTAGCTAGAAAAAACTCTGATCGAGTGAGAATTATATCTTTAACGAGGCAACTTGCTGATATAATAACTTCTAGGCTTAACATAGAGAAAATAAATATTGTGCCCAGTGGTCATGATTTCCATATTTCTCAACCCAAGGCGGTAAATTTCAATAAAGAAAAGATAGAGGTCATCTATGTGGGGTTTAGTTTTCGATACAGGGATGTAGAAATACTAATTCAAGCGCTGAATTATTTGAGTGATAAGTTTTATCTCAGGATGGTGGGAGGAGGAACGTCTGAAAGAGAGAATTTGAGAAAGAAATATCATTCCCTTATCAACCAGAAAAAGCTGCTGCTTGGGGAGCCTGTTGCCCACTTCAAGATTAGAGAAAAGCTCTTTAATGCCGACATTGCTGTCATTAGTTTGCCTTCTACAGGATTCGGGTATTTCACTTCCCCCTTAAAGTTATTTGAATACATGAGTGTCGGGCTACCTATTATTGCAAGTGATACACCGTGTTTAAGAGAGGTCTTAACAAAAGACAGTGCTTTGTTTTTCAAGCCTGGTGACAATCAAGATTTGGCCAATAAAATAGAGTATATGGCGAGAAATGAAGAAGAAGCTAAACGAATAAGCGAAAGGGCATTTCGTGATTCAAAGAAATATACTTATTTTGAGAGAGCAAAAAAAATCTATCAATTAATTTCGAGGGAGTAGATGTAGATGGATAATCGTAACGAAAAAAGACTCTTGGATTTAGTTATAAAATGGACCAATCATTTCAAGTCGCGTAGAGATTTTGAAGAATGGAGAGAAAAAAGAATTTGGCAAGAAAGGCATCAAGCAGAGACTATTAATTTTTTAGAACAATCCATTCCCGATTTAAAGAAGAGGAAAATTTTAGATTTAGGGTCTGGTATGGGAGGATTTTTGGTAGTAATGAAAAAGAGAGAATATGATATTCAGGGCTTGGAGCCAAATCCTGATTATAGAGAGATTTCCCAATTAAGAAGCCAGCGATATGGTTTTGAAGTGAAAGTTAATGTAGGTTGCGGAGAAAACATGCCATTTCAGGAAGAGTCTTTTGGTTTTATTTACTGTAGTGATGTTTTAGAGCATTGCAAAAATCCTCAACAGCTCTTAAGGGAAAGTTGTAGAGTTTTAAAACCGGAGGGGCTAATGTTGGTTACAGTAGTAAATCGTTTTAGTTTTGAAGACCCCCACTATCGTATAAAATTTGTTAATTGGCTTCCGAGAAAATTAGGTAATTTTATAGCAAAGAAAATAACAAGAAAAGATAATTCTGTTTTTAAAGATAATCAGGAATTATCAAATATGCATTATTTTACGATGAATGGATTTGAGAAGATAACCAGGAGAGCTGGTTTTAAATTTTTAAGAAATATATCAAAGGAAGAGATTTATCAAAAAAATATCGTCAAAAAAGAGCTTTTATTAAAGCTCTATTGTAGAAGATGGAAATACATACTTTACAAACAATGGAAATAAAATGAAT